>JAKAUH010000065.1 GCA_021818605.1 Planctomycetota bacterium | reverse complement strand
TGGGCAGTCGCTTTTCTCCGGGGAGGATGGCCTCGGCCTCGCGGGCGAGGCGCTCGGCCTCGTCCAGGTCTCCCGAACGCAGCACATATTCGCCGAGCAGGGCCAGCGACTGGGCTCGATTCTCGTCCGACGAGGCCGTTTCGACGGCGGCGCGGGCGTGGCGCGCGGCGTCCTCGAGCCGGCCCAGGTTGCCGCAGCCGAGGGCCGCCAGCCGCCGCGCGATCGGGGCCAACACGCTGCTGGGGGTGAATTCCAGGACCTCCTCGGCCCATCGGACGGTCTCCGCCGGACGACCGGCGTTGAACAGGGCGAGGGCCAGCTTCATCATGGTTGTGGTGCGGCCCTCGCGGGTCAGCGGCGGCGGCAGCACGAGTGCCCGCTCATACGCGGCGGCCGCCTCTTCGTAACGATGCTGCCGCTCGAGCAGCTTGCCGCGCGAGAGGAACTCGAGCGGAGTCCTCGGATCACCGCTCAGCGCAGCAGTCGCGAGTTTCCGCTCGGCGGCGGCCTCGGCGTCCAGCCCGAGTGACTCGAGCGTGTCGGCCAGGTGCTGGCGGACGTCCGACTCGAAGCCGGGATCGAGCTTCTGGCCGGGGATATCGAGGATCGCGCGAAGGCTCGCCGCGGCGTCCTCGAAGCGCAGGGCCACCTGATCGCTGACGCCGAGCAGGTAGCGGGCCAGGGTCTTGGCTCTGGCCGGCGAGGGGGTTTTGATCACCCACTGGAGGATTCGCCGCTGCCGGCCGCGATCGCCCAGCGCCAGCTTCAGCGAGGCTCGCGGCACCAGGATGAACCAGACGAGCTGAAATCCGAGGAAACCCCCGAGCAGCAGGAACCCGGAGCGAGCCATCCAGCGGTAATGCGGCCCCCCGCGCGCCAGAGCCAGACCAAACGCAACGAAGAAAATGAGCCACATCAGGCCGCCGATGGTCGGTCGCTTGGTGCGCATCGTGGTTTGGCCCTGGTGCTGTCGCGCTGGATTCGCCGCCGGTCCGTTGCCGGAGTCAAGATTATGCCTCGGCGCCGTCCGCAAAGCCACGTGCTGCCATCGGCGGTATTCGCTGCCGCGCCGGAACGCTCAGGTGCGGATCTGGCCCCATCGGATGGTGGCGATCGCGCCAAAGATCATCAACGGCGCCCAGGCGGTCAGGGCCGCATTGATGATCTCGAAACTCCCGAGGTACTGGGTGAAGATCAGCCCCCCGTAGAACATCGCCGAGTTGCCCAGGGCGAATCCCAGGTTGATGAATGTGTTCCGCCCGTAGCCGCCCAGCACCAGGGGCAGGCTCATGAACAGCAGCGACATGCTCAGAATCGGCCGCAGCAGCCGCAGGTGGACGAAGATCTCGACCTCCAGCCGGGTGCCGCCTTCCATCGAGGGGTCGGTCAGACTCTGGAGCAGGTCGGACGTGGGGGCGAACTGATACCAGTTGGACTTCCTGGTCATCGCCTGGAATGTCAGGCCGCTCCTGAGGAAATAGGTCGCGCGGCCGAAATCCAGCCGGCGATCGAGCAGCATGTTGGCCCGCATGATCCCCTGGTTCACGCACAGGGGGAATGGGGGCGCCGAGAGCACGTAGGCGACCTCGGAGTGGGGGGTCAGCAGGCTCGAGTGACCCTCGTCGGCCGACACGACGGTGGGAGCGTACGGGGTATCCGGCTTGTCATTCCTGGCCGCGATGACCAGCGCCGGGGGGAAACCGGTCTCGTCGTCGACCCGGACAAGCAGGCTGCTGCTGTCCTGCGGAGTGTCGTCGCCGAGGGGCGGATCGACGGTCGCCTCGCGGATCAGCCAGCCTCCCTTCAGCGGCGCCGTCGGATGGTCGGGCGGGATGTAGGTCGCCTGACGCCCCTGAATCTCGATGATTCTGCCGAAGATCTTGCGGTTGATGGTCGCGTCGAACTGGACGATGGTGTGAGACGTCCGGTCGGCCGCCTTGCCGTGGATCATGATACCGCGGGCGTCGTACCGGCTCGACACGTAGTTGATTCGCTGAAGGCCGTCGTCGTCATGGCGCCGCGCCAGTTCCTCACCGAAGCGCGGGATGACCATCTCCTGATTGGCGACCGCGATGAGGTTGACAATGACCGACGAGATCAGCACGGGGATAATCGCGCGGTGCGTGCTGATACCGGCGGCGAGCATCGCGAGCTGCTCGTTGTTTTTCTGCATCCAGGTCACGGTGAAGATCGCGGCCATCATGCCGATCACGCCGCAGAGCTGGTCGAAATACTGGAAAAATTCCAGCCGCGCGCGTTCGAGGTTCTCCGTGATCGTTTCGCTGCCGCCGTATTCCGGGTCCGCCGGACCGATCATCGCGTTGCTCAGCCGGAACATCATCGCCCAGTCGGCGCGCGGAATGCCGAACATCTCCGCGATCACCGCCAACGGAAGCTTGGCCGAGACCTCCGTCACGAAGTCGCATTCCTCGCGCCCCACCAGGTCGTCGAGCACCTCGGTGGTGATCGTTTCGATCTGGTTCTTCAACTGCTGGACGGCGCGCGGCGTGAAGCGCCGATTGACCACCTGCCGATATGCGCCATGCTCGGGCGGGTTCATGTTGAGCAACTGGCGCAGGATTGCCTCGTCGGGAAGCGGCGAACCAGGCTCTGCCTGGCTGATGAACAGCAACTGGCTGCTTC
>JAKAUH010000108.1 GCA_021818605.1 Planctomycetota bacterium | reverse complement strand
CAGTCCCCTGCTCGGTTCTTACGACCTCGGCACGAAAGATCCTCAGGTCGGTCGGGCATTCTTGCCCGACATGCAGGCCCCGTCGGGCAAGAATGCCCGACCGACTTTCCTGCCGGTGGAATCTTTGCTCTGCTCCTGAAACCTGCTCCAGACAGACGAGCGGGGGCGTCAGGCCCCTGTCTTCGAGCGCCGGACCGAGAGCTGACGTCCCCCGCTCGCCCCGACCCTCCAGGAACAGACTCCGGTCTTCTGCGCTCTTGTCTCTCCGCTCCGCTCCTGTCTCTCCGCTCGGCTCCGCTCGGCTCTTCTGTTCTCCGTCCTTCGCCCCTCCGCACCTCAACGCACCACCCGCGGAGTATGCCCCATCCGCCGCAACTCGTCGACCACCGCCTCGGATTCCTCCGGCCGGACCAGGAGCACGGTCTCGGAGAGGCGCCCGAGGATCCACCGCGCCAGGGTCTTGCGTGCCAGCAGCTCCTCGGCCAGCACCGGCTCGGCGGTCCGGATCAGAGCGACGTTCCGGTGCAGCTTGACGGGCGTCCGCGCGGTCGGTCGGCTCATATTGGCGATACCGTCGGGTGAAGGCAACGGGCGGAGGGTTGGTTTCCCGAGGTCAGTCACGACACAGGCAGGGTCGATTTCTTGCCGATCCATCAGGCCGATGCGCCGGGCTGGGTCAGGCCGTGTTCGGCGAGTGCCTCCTCGTCGAGGATCTCGTAGCTATAGCCCTGCTCGGTGAGAAAAAGCTGGCGGTGGTGGGCGAAGTCCATCTCGCGGGTATCGCGGCTGACGAGCGAGTAGAAACTCGCCGGCCGCTCGCCCTCCTTGGGCCGGAGGATCCGCCCCAGGCGCTGGGCCTCCTCCTGCCGGCTGCCGAAGGTGCCCGAGACCTGGATCATCACGTTCGCGTCGGGCAGGTCAATCGCGAAGTTCCCCACCTTCGACAGCACCAGCCGGCGGATCACCCCCTGGCGGAACTTGTCGTAGAGATCCTCGCGCTCGGAATTCGGCGTCTGGCCGGTGATCAGCGGGATGTCGAACCGCTCGGCGATCCGCCGCAGTTGCTTGAGGTACTGGCCGATGACCAGCACGCGGTCCTCGGGGTGGTCATTCCGCTCGAGCAGAACTTCCACCAGGTCGTCCTTGAGCGGGTTCTCACTGGCCAGGCGGAACTTCTCGCGCCACTCGGCCAGGGCGTATTCCATCCGCAGCGAGCCCGGCAGTCCCAGGCGCACCTCGTGGCACTGCGCCTCGGCGATCCAGCCCTTGGACTCGAGGACGCGCCAGGGGACGTCGTACTTCTTGGGCCCGATCAGGCTGAAGACGTCCTCCTCGCGGTGGTCCTCGCGGACGAGCGTGGCCGTGAGACCCAGCCGCCGGCGGGCCTGGATGTCGGCCGTGATCCGGAACACAGGCGCCGGCAGCAGGTGGACCTCGTCGTAAACGATCAGGCCCCAGTCGCGGCCGTCGAAGAGATGAAAGTGAGGGAAGTCGCCGTCCTTCCTGGGCCGGTAGGTGACGATCTGATACGTGGCCAGGGTGATCGGGGCCATCGTCTTGGAATCGCCGGTATACGTGCCGACCAATTCGGGGTCGATGTCGGTCTTGTCGATGATCTCACGCCGCCACTGCTCGACGGCCGTGGTGCTGGTGGTGAGCACCAGGGTCTCCGTCTGGAGCGCAGCCATCGCCGTGATGCCGACGATCGTCTTGCCGGCACCACAGGGAAGCACGATGACGCCCGAGCCGCCCCGCGTGTCGCCCCCGGCGTAGAAGGCCGCGACCGCGCCCTGCTGGTAGTCGCGCACCTTGAACGGCTGCCCCGAGCGGGCGGTCTCGCGCAGGGTCATCGGCAGCGCCGCGCCGGCGACGTATCCGGCGAGGTCCTCGGCCGGGTAGCCAACGGCGATCAGCCCCTGTTTGAGCACGCCGCGATTCACGTCGTCGACGGCGAAGCTCGTGTCATCGACTCGCTCGCCCAGGTAATCGCGCACGCCGCGCTGGCGGGCGAGCTCCTCCAGAAGCGGCCGGTCGCCCGTGGTGAGCAGCAGCCGGCCATCGACGCGGTGCAGCTTGACCCGCCCGTATCGCCCGACCAGTTCGCGGAGGTCGGTCGGCAGGTTGCCGGGCAGCGGGAACTTGGAGAAGGCCTGGAGCGCCTCGACCATCGCCTCGGCCGTCATCCCGGCCGCCGCAGCGTTCCACAGCGACAGGGGGGTCAGGCGATAGGTATGGATGTGCTCGGGGCTCTTCTCCAGCTCGGCGAACGGAGCGATCGCGTCGCGGGCCTCGGCGTGCAGCGGGTTGTCGACCTCCAGCAGGATCGTGCGGTCCCCCTGCACGATCAGCGGATTGGCGGGGTTGTACTGCATGGGCTCCTGGCCGGATCGGGTGAGGCGGGCGGGCGGACGCGGTCCCGACATCCATGACGTCCCCCGGCACCGCTCGGGCGAACGTTCCATCGTAGGGGCTCTCGCCCGGTTCCCGCAAGCCTGGCTTGCGCGCGGCGGGGGCCTCGGGTGTAAGACACACTTCGCAGGCCCTGCCGGGCTTGTTATGATGTCAAGGCAACTTTCCTATTTTCTCTCGCTCCCTAAGTTCATGGAGGGACTCACCATGCCGTTCACCAGGACTCAATCCGAC
>JAKAUH010000951.1 GCA_021818605.1 Planctomycetota bacterium | reverse complement strand
TCTAGGTCACGCGCGACCCACAGCCGGGGCACTTCGAGGACTTGCCCACGGCGCTGTCCGGGGCCTTGAGGTTCTTCCCGCAGGTTGGACACGCGAACGAGATCGCCATCGACTTATCTTCCCTTCAGGACGACCCGAGAGCGCTCCCCCGGACATTCCTACATTCGCGCACGTTCACAAATCCTCCAGCAGACCAGCAGACCAGCAGTCCGCGGCCCGCATCCACGTCCGCAGGCACGGCGAGCGTCCGGCTGCGCCGAGCGCAGGATTCGAGTATCGCCATGACCGTTCGCTCCGATTGCTCCGGCGCCGGCGCGGGATGTCGCCCGCAGGCCCCCTGCCCTCACCGGCCGCCGGTGGTCATCGGCTCTCCTTGAGTTCGAAGACCAGCACCGTCTTGCCCAGCACGATCTGGTCGCCGGCGTGGAGGATTTGCCGATGGACGGGGATGCCGTTGACATACGTCCCGTCGGCCGATTTCAGGTCCTCGATCTCGTAACGGCCGCCTCGGTCGTGGATCAGGGCATGGCGGGGCTCGATCGCCTCGTCCTTGAACAGGTAGATATCCGCCTTGGGCGAGCTGCCCAGCACGGTCGGATTGCGGAAGACGACGAACTGCTTGCCCGCCAGGGGGCCGGCCTTCATCAGCAGCCAGGCGGACTTGGTCCATTGCTCGACGATGCCGACCAGCAGACCGACGGAGAGGCCGATGATCGTCAGGCCGACACCCCGGCTCAGCCATCCGTCGGGGTCGTCGCGGGAGAAGACCAGGTAAATGGGGTCGAACAGCAATCCGCCGCAGAGTCCGCCGAGCACGGCGCCGAGTATGCCGTTGATAACGATCTTGGGCTCACGCAGTGCGAGGCCCTGACCCAGTCCGGCCGGCAGCGCGGCGACGGCCCACGCCGCGGCGCGGCCCATGATGAAGATCGCCAGGCCCAGCCCTTGCGGCAGCCCTTCGGGATCCTCCTGTCCCGTCACGCCGACCGCGATCCTCTGCATGATCACGAAGAAGATCCCCGCCGGGAAGATGGCGACCAGTCCGCCGAGAAAACCGGTCGCCAGGCTGACCGATCCGCAGATCAAGGCCCGCTCGAGGTTGCGGCACATCACGCCCTCGGCGGCCCCGAGGAACAGCCCGGTGAAGGCCGCCACGGTGGGGAACAGCAGCAGGCCGATCCACATGGTCCCGCGCTGCGACTCGTTGATGAACGGCTCGATCATCATCCAGGCGACCATCGCGCCCAGGCCGCCCGCGAGACTCAGGTAGAAATAGCTCGAATAGAAGAACCGCAGGATCCACGGCTGCGGCTCGACCTCGGGCATGGCCCGGCTCGCCATCGCCTGCTCGTCGAGGAACGCGTCGACCGAGGGCGCGAACAGGTCGTGCTCGGACAGGCGGAGCGGTTCGTGCGGGCTGGGCGGAGGCATCGGCCGGGATCTCCTGACTGTTTCGCCGGGGCGGCGCCCCGGGCTGTTCCATGTTCGCCCGATTCGGGGCGATTCGTGGTGGCCCCCAGCGAGAAGAATTCCGAATTCAGGGCTTCTTCGCCTCGCCTCCGGACATCGGCGGCGAGGACGATGATGGCGACGACTGCGATGGCGACTGCGGTAACTGCGACCGCGAGGCGGACGATCCTGCTTCGCCTTTCCCCTCCGGGGCGGCTGACGGATTCGGCGTCGCGGGCCGGCCCGACCGGTCGCGCGCCAGGACATCGAGCAGATACCTCAGCTCGCGCTCGTCGGCCGGCGTGTTGGCGTATCGCTCCTTGACGATCGCCGCTCGCTGCAACACTGCGACGAGGTGGGTGCGCACGTCCTCGAACGCCTGGTCCGCCCGCTTCGACGCTCCACGGACGGTCGGCAACAGCCGGCCAGCGGCGGACAGGTCCTCCTGGAGCCGGTCGAGCTCACCGCCCAGACCGATGCGCAGCAGCGACAGCGCTCCGTTGCTCCGGACCTCGGCCTCGATGATGCCCTGCCGCTCCCAGGCAGCGAGGCTTGTGGACAGCAGATATCCCACCAGGAAGATGACAATATAGATCATGAGTCTCCCCGGGGGCGGAAGCAAGCCGTCGCGGCCACCCGATGCGCCGGAATTCGCACCGGGTGATTGGCCCGTCGCCGCATTTCCCCGGGCAGTCGCGGCCGGCTCGGCGGCGGCCGCCGTGAGGATCCGATCGCCGACCCAGAAATGATCCGCCAGCGTCGGCTTGCCGTCGCGCCAGATGAACAGGCCCTCGAGCTTGCGCAGCGGGTCGATCACGTGCGCGACCTGGCCTGGTCCGGAGAAGAAATGCTCCTGGATGAACCGGTCGCGGTCCGAGAGGAAGATGCCAAAATCGGGGTGGGTGTGATACCAGCCGACAATCTTCTTGTCGGCGAAGCGGGTATCCATCTCGGCGTTGATCTTCGCCCACGTCTGGTGAGTGAACGTCACCTCGGCGAACCTGGTCGTGGCACCCTCGCCGCGGATCGAGTCGTCGATCGTCGCGAATGGCCCGAGCTCGTCACGGTGCCAGGTGCCGACCAGCACGCCGCAGATCTCGACCGATGTGTCCTCACCCGCATGAGCCCAGAGCGCCCGGTGAACCTCGGGGGCGAAGTACACGCGAAAGGACTCGTTCCGGCCGCCGGGAAAGA
>JAKAUH010000048.1 GCA_021818605.1 Planctomycetota bacterium | reverse complement strand
GGCGCGTGGTTGTTGACGGCGCTTTTGATTGCCCAGGCCTGGACGCATCCGGGCCGGCCCGCCCTCATCGCCGCGGGCCTCGCGTCAGCTTGCAGTCTGTTGCTCTGCTGGTACGCCCTTCGGCGCCTCCGGCGGCGGGAACGGCTCCGGCTGGGTCACAAGGGGCTGGAATACGTCCGGATCATCGGGTTGGGGCGGAAGCGCCGGGCGATTCCCCTGGTCGAGGTGCGCCGTCTCACCCCGTACTGTCTGGAGGTCGCCCTTCCCGACCAGCGGACGACCCGGCTCGAGCACGGACTGGCCATCGAGACCATCGGGCGGACCCTCTGCGTCGGACAGGGCCTCGACCCAGACGACGTCGAACGGCTCCTCCAGGATCTGGAATGGCAGATCCAGGAGCGGTCGCCCGCCTGGACGAGCGCGCCGGAGTGCCTCGATTGCGAGTGGCTGGATGAGTCGAGCGTGGGGCCCGGTCCGCCCTCCGACAGCACCCTCTCCGGCCGCCGCGAATGGGACGGCGCCGAGTTCTCGCGAAGGCTCGGGGGCGATCGACCGGCGATCGGGCTGGACGGATTGATCCTCCTGGTCTTTCTCGGCGTTATGGTCCAGCCCCTTCTTTCCACAAACCCCTCGTGGACCGCCGCGGGACTGACGGCCCTCGCGATCGCCGGCATCGTGGTCGCCGCAAATCTGGCGCGCCGGGTCTGGATCGTCCGCCCGGGCGAGATCACGACGGGCGTCCGGTTCCTCGGGTTCGACTGGTCGGCCACCGAGGATATCGAGTGGCTCGAACGGATCGAGATGCGTCGACTCGCATCGGGCACGCTCTGGGATGCGCGGTTCGAGTTGGCGCTGGTCGACCTCGACGGCCACGACAAGGCCGTTGTCGGATTCCTCACCGAGGGCGAGGCGCGCTGGATGGCCGGGATCGTCGCCGCGATCCTGCGGGATTCGCTGCCGAGGATCGGCCAGCAGATCCATCGGTGGAGCGTTCGGTCCCAAGCGCCGGACACCGCTGGCTCCCCGGCGATGGCCGACCCGTGGCTCGACGGCGGCCTGGACCGGCCGAAACCGGGGATCTCGAACGCGGTGAGGGGCCGGTGACCAGGAGCCCGCGCGATGGTCGGCGCCCTCCGTCACGAGGTCCGCACCGACAGCTCGAAGTGGTCGCCAATCGGCACCTCAACCGAGGAATAGCCGTGCGACGGGTCGCGGACGTACTCGAGATAACCCTGGAGCTGGTCGGGGAAAAGCGCCAGGTCGTCGGCGACGACCGCGGCGCCAGGGCGGAGCTTCGGCTCCAGCAGCCTGAGCACGGGCAGATAGAGCAGCTTCCAGCCGTCGAGGAATACCAGGTCGACGGGCGGTTCCAGGTCGCGGAGCGTCTCAAGCGCATCGCCGTGCCGGACCTCGACGACGTCGAGCAATCCAGCCTGGTCGAGATGCGCGGAGGCGCGTCGCACCTTGCCGGCATCGAGCTCGGTCGTCACCACCCGACCCGCTCCGTTGTCGCGGACGGCCGCCGCGAGGTGGATCGTCGAGATGCCGAATGACATGCCAAACTCCACGACCGTCCGGCTCCCCTGCGCGCGGATCAGGTTGTAGAGGAACCGGCCGCTGGGCCGGTCGACCGGCATGAACGCCTCGCCGAGCAGGTCGCTCAGCTCCGCCTCCTCGACCGCACCGCCCCGTCGGGCCTTCTCCGCCTGCACCTTCTCCCAGACCAGCGGGTCGCCTCGCTCGGCCTCGGCGAACAATCGATCCAGCACCCCGACGACCCGCGGCGCGAACAGCGTGGACATTCAGGAATCTCCCAGTTTTGCGGCCGATCCCAAGAGGTCCGGACGCCGGAGACCGTCCCCGGGCCCGACCGTTTGCGGTGTTGCGAAACGCCCCCGCGATCCGATACCAGAATTGTTGGCGAAGGCGGCGTTGACGAGCCGTTTCGTGGCTGTTACTATCTTACTTTCCTACGCGATAGGCGAGGGTCGAGCGGTCGATCTCGCTGAGACGAAATCCAGTCGCGGTTCGGATATTGGAAGGAATGCAGAGCGGTGGCGGGCATTAGCAACGAACGGATCCGCATCCGGATGGAAGCCTACGACCACACCATCCTGGATCAATCGGCCAAGGACATCGTCGACACCGCCAAGCGGACGGAGGCGATCGTTCATGGTCCGATCCCGCTCCCCACGCGGATCGAGCGTTACACCGTGCTGCGCAGCCCGCACATCGACAAGAAGTCGCGGGAGCAGTTCGAGATCCGGACTCACAAGCGACTGATCGACATCGTTCAGCCGACCAACAAGACGATCGACGCCCTCAACAAGCTGAGCCTGCCGGCCGGCGTGGATATCAAGATCAAGGCGTCCCCCTCGGGCGCCTGATCGGCCGTATTCGCCAGTCCGACGGCGAGGCTTCGCCGGAATGGTGGTTTCCTGGACCACGGGGTGCCGGCCCGACCGGTAGGCCCGCAGTGGTCCGGTTGCATCGGACGCCTCAAGCGGTGGATGATCCCACGGGATCCGCTGGCCGTGCGACAGCCCCGATGCCCGAGTCGCCGTGACACCTGGCGGCGGCTCGTGATGAGACCCCCCCGAATCACCACCAGGTTTGCCAACGGCGTCCCCCCGGGGCCGAAGGCGCCCGCGCCGCCGCAGGGGTGACCCCGGCTGGCCGGCCATCCCGTTTTGGTCGACGGGAGCGGATGGGATCGCTGGGGGAGTGGGTTGAGACAAACAATCATGCGAGTTGGACTTCTCGGCCGCAAGGTCGGTATGACGCAGATCTACCAGGAGAACGGGATCGTCCAGCCCGTGACTGTCCTGGAGTGTGGGCCGTGCATGGTGCTGCAGGTCCGGACGCAGGACCGCGACGGGTATGACGCCTTGCAGCTCGGCTTCGACGACAAGAAGCGCAAGAACGCCACTCAGGCCGAGCGGGGTCACGCGCGGAAGGTCGGCACCGAGCCCAAGCACTATATCCGCGAGGTCCGCCAGGAGGGCCCGACCGAGGTCGCCGAGGGCCAGACCCTGACCGTCGAGATGTTCAGCGAGATCAAGTGGGTAGACGTCACGGGCGTGAGCAAGGGGCGGGGCTATGCCGGTGTCATGAAACGGCACGGCTTCCGCGGCCTGCGGGCGACGCACGGTGTCAAGCGGATGCACCGCCACCCGGGCTCGTCCGGCCCCAGCGCCGACCCGGCCCGGACCCGGAAGGGGATCCGCAAGCCCGGCCACTACGGCCATGATCAGGTCACCGTGCGCAACCTCCAGGTCGTGCAGGTCGACGCTGCCAACAACCTGCTGCTCATCAAGGGCGCGGTGCCCGGCCCCAACGGCGGCTACCTGACCATCCGGCAGACCAATAAAGTTTGATTTGATGGATCGAGCCAAGCCATGCTGACGATACCGGTCTACAACCCCTCCGGCGAGCGGGTCGGGGAAGAGACGATCGACCCCGCCGACTTCGGCGGCGAGATCAACAAGCAACTGCTGCACGACGTGGTGCTGATGCACCTCGCCGCTCGGCGGGTCGGGACGGTGAACACCCGCGGCCGCGCGGATGTCGCCGGCTCGGGCAAGAAGCTGTTTCGCCAGAAGGGGACCGGCAATGCCCGCGCCGGCTCCAAGCGAACCAACAAGCGCAAGGGCGGCGGTGTCGCCTTCGCCCGCCGCAACCGCGACTACCGCTACTCCATGCCCAAGAAGGCCGTCCGGACCGCCATCCGCATGGCCATCCTCTCGAAGTTCCAGGATGGCCAGGTGATCGTGCTCGACGGCCTCTCGCTGTCGCAGCCGCGCACCAGCGTCGTCGCCAGGGCGCTCAGCGCCATCCCTCGCCCCGACATCACCGAGACCGAGGCCACCGAGTCGGTCGGCGAGTCCAGGGCCACGGCCCGGCGCCGCACGCTCGACCGCCGCACGGTCCTGCTCGGCCTGCCCGCCCATGACCCGATCATGCACCGCAGCGCCCGGAACATCGAGGGCGTCAAGGTCGCACCGGTGGCCGAGTTCAACACCTATGATGTGCTCCGGCAGCGTTACCTGGTGCTGACCCGCGATGCCCTGGCCGCCCTCCGCGAGCAGGTCCAGCACAGGCCGGCGCGCCGCCCGGTCAATGGAAACGGTCACAACGTGGCGACCGAAACCTCGGCCCCGCCCGCCTCCCCGGCGACGGCAACCACGGAGAGCTAAACCGAACCATGGTCACAATCCGCCGTCCGCCCACGGGCCGCCGCAACGGGCCCACGCTCGAACCATACCAGGTCGTCCTCCGGCCGCTGATCACCGAGAAGGCCACGCAGCTCTCGGAGCGGCAAAACGCCTACACGTTCGAGGTCAACGTCCTGGCCACCAAGACCGAGATCAAGGAGGCCATCGAGGCCCTCTTCAGCGTCCACGTCGCCGACGTCCGGACCCAGAACCGTCGCGGCAAGCCCCGGCGCTACCGCCAGAAGGTCGGCTGGATGCGCCGCTGGAAGAAGGCGATCGTCACGCTGCATGAGGATTATCGGATCGACTTTTATTGAGTGTTCAGTGTTCAGTGTTCAGTTCAGAAGTCCTGAGAAGTGTTTGGCTTTCGGGTTTTCAGGGGGCGAGTCTCGCTCGGGCGTGGCAGCGGCAGGAAGCTTCCGCGAACACTGAAAACTGAACACTGAAAACTGAAAACCACGGGATGAACCAATGGGCATTCGCATCTACAAGCCGACGAGCCCTGGGCGGCGGAACGCGTCGGTCAGTGACTTCGCCGAGCTGACCGACAAGAACAAGAAGCCCGAGAAGAACCTGACCGAGCCGCTGAAGAAGACGGGCGGGCGGAACAACCAGGGGTTCATCACGGCGCGGCACCGTGGCGGCGGGCACAAGCGGAAGTACCGGATCATCGACTGGCGGCGCAACGACCGCGACGGTCAGGTCGCGAACGTCACGCACATCGAGTATGATCCGAACCGCTCGGCCCGGATCGCCCTGATCCAGTACGAGGACGGTGAGAAGCGGTACATCCTCGCGCCCGACGGACTCAAGGCCGGGATGACCGTCTCCAGCGGACCCGACGCCGAGCCCAGGCTGGGTAACTGCCTGCCGCTGTTGAAGATCCCCACGGGCCTGACAATCCACAACATCGAGATGCAGCCCGGCGGCGGCGGCAAGCTCTGCCGCTCGGCGGGCGTCGGCGCGACGCTCACCGCCCGCGAGGGGACCTGGGCCCAGATCACCCTGCCGTCGGGCGAGGTGCGCCGTATCCCGGCCGCGTGCCGGGCGTCGATCGGCATGGTGGGAAATCCCGATCACATGAACGTCCGGCTCGGCAAGGCGGGCCGGTCGCGGTGGCTGGGCCGTCGTCCGCATGTCCGCGGCGTCGCCATGAACCCGGTCGACCATCCGATGGGCGGCGGCGAGGGCCGGACCTCCGGCGGCCGGCATCCCTGCTCGCCCACCGGCAAGCTCGCCAAGGGCGGCAAGACCCGGCGCCGCCGCAAGCCGTCGAACAAAGCCATCATTCGCCGTCGCCGGAGCGTCCGGTACGGGCAGTTGAAACTCTGAGTGATCAGTGGTCAGTGGTCGGTGATCAGTGGTCAGCGGTCGGTGGTCGGTGAGGAAGACACCGTCACCACCCCCGCTGGTCGCCCATCCGCTGGCCTCCTGGCCCCGATGATTCGGCTCTTCCGGCTGACCACTGACCACTTATCACTGACCACTAGGGCTTGGAAATGGGACGATCACTGAAGAAGGGCCCGTACGTCGTCGAGCGGCTGCTGGAGAAGGTGGCGCGGGTCGAGGCGACGGGCAGCCGGGAACCGATCAGGACCTGGGCTCGGGCGTGCACGATCGTGCCGGAGTTCATCGGCAAGAACTTCGCCGTGCACAACGGCCGGGCCTTTATCAAGCTGTACGTGACCGAAGACATGGTGGGGCACAAGCTCGGCGAGTTCGCGCCCACCCGGACGTTCAAGGGGCACGGTGGCAAGGCGTCAAAGTCGGGCAAGAGGTAAGGTAAGCGACCCGCGGCGGGCGGCCATCCGTCGGCTGGCGGGCAGCGCAAGGGCAGACGAGTCGAGGGTAGAGGATCACGGCGATGCTGATGACTCCCGAATATCGCGCGACGCACCGGTTCGCCAGGATCTCGGTGCGGAAGGTCCGGCCGCTGCTGGACCTGATCCGCGGCCAGTTCGCCGACGACGCGCTGGACATGCTCAAATACATGCCGCACCGCGGCGCCCGGCTCATCGAGCAGGTGCTCAAAAGCGCGATGGCCAACGCCGAGGACAGGGGCGTGCGGAACGTCGGCGAGCTGATCGTGGTGGACGCCCACGGCGACGGCGGCCCGATGTTCAAGCGGCTGATGCCGCGGGCCCGCGGCATGGCCTACCTGATCCGCCGCCGGTCGTCGCACATCGCCGTCGGCCTCGCCGATCGCGAGAGCTGGATACGGCACCTCCGCGGCGAGGACACCGCCGCAGCCCAGAGCGGCAACACCGCCGAGGGGTGAGTGAGCCAGCAGCCTCGATCGGGTTGGTTGATCCGATGACGAGACAGGATACGAATTGAGGCGGGTTCGAGTCGACCGCTGACCGGACGCGAGGAGCGGGGCCAATGCGACAGACCACGGCACGACCGAGGGGCGACTGACCAATGGGACAGAAGATCCGACCGACCGGCTTCCGCGTGGGCGTCATGGAAGACTGGCGCAGCCGCTGGTACGCATCCAAGCACGAGTTCAGCGACCTCCTGGTCGAGGACTTCAAGATCCGGGCGTTCATCAAGAAGCGGTACGGCTTCTCGGGGATTCCCAAGATCGAGATCGAGCGCACCCGCGACGCGGTGACCGTGCTGCTGTCCACGGCGCGGCCGGGCGTGATCATCGGCCGCAAGGGTGCGGAGGTCGAGAAGCTCCAGGAGGAGCTCCAGACGCTCACCGGCCGCCGGATCGAGATCAAGATCGTCGAGGTGGCGCGGCCCGAGATCGATGCGCAGCTCATCAGCGAGGACATCGCCGAGCAGTTGCAGAAGCGCTCGAGCTTTCGCCGCACGATGAAGCGGGCGATCGAGCAGACGATGGACGGGGGCGCCAGGGGGGTCAAGATCCAGCTCGCCGGTCGGCTGGGCGGCGCCGAGATGTCGCGGACCGAGGCGTCCGCCGCCGGCTCCGTGCCGCTGTCGACCCTGCGGGCCAAGATCGACTACGGCTTCGCCGAGGCGAAGACCGCGCAGGGACATATCGGGATCAAGGTGTGGGTCAACCAGGGCGACTATCTGAAGATGGAGGCCGGTGATGGCTCTGATGCCCAAGCGGGTCAAGTACCGAAAAAGCCAAAAAGGCCGCGTAAGAGGTAACGCCACGCGCGGCAACTACGTGGCCTTCGGCGACTACGGGATCCAGTGCCTCGAGTCGGGCCGGATCACTGCCCAGACCATCGAGGCCGGGCGCGTCGTGGCCAGCCAGGCGGTCAAGGGGGGCGGGAAGGTCTACATCCGGATCTTCCCCCACAAGAGCGTCACGGCCATCCCGGCCGAGACGCGAATGGGCAAAGGGAAGGGCGAGGTCGAGTTCTGGGCGGCCGTGGTCAAGCCCGGGACGGTCCTCTACGAGGTCAGCGGACTTTCCGAGGAGGCGGCCCGCACCGTCTTCGCCCGCGTCGCGCACAAGATGCCCGTGGCCTGCCGGTTCGTCACCCGTCGGCCCACGGTCTGAACGAATCGGCGGACAATGAAGATCAGCCCGGCCCGGACGGGTCGGGCCGGGCCGGGCCGGAAAACGGCCCCGACATCGTCCGCCCCGGTCTGGCGGTCGCGTGGGGACCGGATCGATCGAGAGAATTGAGAAGGAAGCCGTCATGAGCAAAGCAGCCGACCTCCGCGAGCAGAACGACGAGCAGCTCGAGATGCTGCTCAGCGAGGTCCAGTCCAACCTGTTCCGGCTCCGACTCCAGAGCGAGACCGAGCGGCTGGAGGCACCCAGCGAGATCGTCCGGGCCAAGCGGGAGATCGCCCGGATCAAGACCGTCCTTCGCCTGCGAGCGATCGAGCGCGAGCGGTCGATGGTGGATTCGGCGACGGCGGCCCAAACGGCCTGAACTCAATCGACCTCGAACGAGCGAGCGAGCGGACGCTGGACTGGACCGGACCGGACCGGATCGGACCGCGGGCAGGATTTTCCTCCCGATCGTCGAACGACAGATACAAGGTAATCGAAGCGAACGAGTAACCGATGAGCCAAGCCAGCCCAGCCGGCACCCCGACGCCCTCGCCCCGTAGCCGCCGGAAGACGGAGATCGGGGTCGTGGCGTCCGACAAGATGAGCAAGACGCGGCGGGTCGTCGTCGAGCGGCTCGTGCCGCACCCGAAGTACGGCAAGCTGCTGCGACGGCGGACCATCTGCCACGCGCACGATGAAGAGAACGCGTCGCACAAGGGGGACCTGGTCGAGATCATGGAGACCCGGCCGCTGTCCCGCCTGAAGCGATGGCGGATCGTCCGGGTCGTCCGGGTCGGCGCCCAGCAGGCTCTCGCCGGCGAGGGTGAGGCCGCTCGCCGGCCTTGATCGCCGGCCAGCGACGCGGCGGGCGTTACGACCGACAGGCCAGACAGGACCGAACGATCCGGGCCGCGGCGCGGCGATCTGGCCGCCAGCGGCATGAAGCAAGGGTAAGGCAGTCCCATGATCCAGATGCAGACGCGGCTCGACGTGGCCGATAACACCGGCGCCAAGGAAGTGATGTGTATCAAGGTCCTGGGCGGCAGCGCATCGCGCTACAAGCGGCGCACGGCCGGCCTGGGCGACACGATCATCGCCAGCGTCAAGAAGGCCGCGCCCGGCGGCGACGTCAAGGCGGGCGACGTCGTTCGCTGCGTCATCGTCCGCACCCGCAACCAGACCCGGCGCGGCGACGGCTCGTACGTCAAGTTCGACCGGAACGCTGTCGTCCTGATCGACAACGAGAAAAACCCCCGCGGCACTCGCATCTTCGGGGCCATCGCCCGCGAGCTGCGCGACCGCCAGTTCATGAAGATCATCAGCCTGGCGGCCGAGGTCGTCTAATCCCGCGCCAGGCGAACCCGGCCGGCCGCCGGACCGGCCGCCCGATTGATCGATCCGATAGCGAGCATGCCATGCACATTCGCAAAGATGACACGGTGGAAGTGATTGCCGGCGACGACAAGGGTGACGCCAAGAATCGCCGGATCGCCAAGGTGCTCCGCGTCCTCCCCGAGCGGAACAAGATCGTCGTGGAGGGCGTCAACCGCGTGTACAAGCACATGCGGCCCAGCCAGAAGAACCCCCAGGGCGGCCGGCTCTCCAAGGAGATGCCGATCGACGTCTCGAACGTCCTGCTCTACTGCCCCAACGCGAAATGCAGCCGGGGGGTGCGTGTCGGCCACCGGTTCACCGATGACGGGCAGAAGCAGCGCTTTTGCAAGCGGTGCGGCGGCAACCTGGGCAACATCGGCCCGCGCAAGCCAGCCCACGCCGAGAAGGCGAAGGCCGCCGCGGCGACTCCGGCCGGCCGGGCCTGACCGATCACCTGGGGCCCGCCGCCGCGGAAGACTGGCTCCCCGGGCGGGGTCACACCGGCCGTAGACGACAAACCACAACAGCGAACGCGAACGATTCGGGACGC
This sequence comes from Planctomycetota bacterium, assembly GCA_021818605.1. Taxonomy (GTDB): domain Bacteria; phylum Planctomycetota; class Planctomycetia; order Isosphaerales; family Isosphaeraceae; genus JAKAUH01. The sequence continues at coordinate 3,929 of JAKAUH010000048.1, read as the reverse complement.
TAGACCAGAACGCGGGGCCGCCGATCGAACCCGATAACGGCAGCCGGGCCCGGCGGACGTCGCGGAAGGGAAACGGGAATGGCTCGCCTCCAGGAACTCTACAAGAACGAGATCGCCCAGTCGATCGCCACAAAGTTCAATCACAAGAACCCGATGGCGATCCCCAGGCTGCTCAAGATCGTCGTCAACATGGGTGTCGGCCGGGCGACCCAGGACAAGACCCTGCTGGATTCGGCCGTCGACAGCCTCAGCAAGATCACCGGCCAGAAGCCGGTCATCACCAAGGCCCGGACGTCGGTCTCCGGCTTCCGCCTCCGCGAGGGGAACGACATCGGCTGCAAAGTCACCCTTCGCGGCAGGCGGATGTATGAGTTCCTTGACCGGCTGGTCTCGATCGCCTTGCCGCGGATCCGCGACTTCCGCGGCGTGAATCCCAACAGCTTCGACGGCCACGGCAACTACAGCCTTGGCCTGGCCGAGCAGGTCGTCTTCCCCGAGATCGACGCCGACCGGATCCAGCATACCCACGGCATGGACATCACCATCGTCACCTCGGCCCCGAATGACGACCAGGCCCGCGAGCTCCTTCGGAGCTTCGGCCTGCCGTTCCGCCAGCCAGCCGGTGGGGCGGCGAAGGCGTCGTGAGTCAGTTAAGTGACGAGTGGCGAGTCAGAAGTAGGGGAGGTCGCTGGCTCGGATGGAAGAAGTCGCCGAGCGAAGGGTGATTCGGTAACCGTGTGCGATGGTGCCGGCCGGGGGATAGGAGTCATTTCACTCGCCACTCGCCACTCGCCATTAACGAGGCACGACAGAATGTCAACGAAGGCCCAGAAGATCAAGTCAGAGACGCCGCGAAAGTTCGCGGTGCAGCATCGCAACCGCTGCCGCCTCTGCGGGCGTCCCCGCGGCTTCTATCGCAAGTTCGGCATCTGCCGGATCTGCTTCCGCAACCTGGCCAGCCGGGGCCTGATCCCGGGCGTGAAGAAGGCGAGCTGGTGAACCCGGCCCGGCCGATTGCAAGAGCCTCGGTCCCGGCGGACGGGACCGGGCGGATCGCCGGTCGTCCGCGAGACCGGCGCCCGCGATAACTGAGGGATGACACGTGGGCGGGCGCCGGAAGGGGAAGGGGCGCCGCCCGAAAACTCATCGGAATCCCGGCCCGCAGGCAGAGCACAGACCCGACCGAAAACCCCCGCCGCTCCGACACCACGCCGTGGCCGTCCCGGACCCGACCCGTCCGGTGGAATCCCCCGGCATCCGGCGTTACCCGCGGCGGTTGAAGAAGGCCAGTTCGCCATGATGACCGACCCGATCGCCGATATGCTCACTCGCATCCGCAACGCCGTCCGGATCGAGCGCACGATCCTGGACATGCCCGCGTCGAACATGCGGAAGGGCATCGCGCAGGTGCTCAAGGATGAGGGTTATATCTGGGACTTCGAGGAGATCGACACGGTCCCGTCCCGGACGCTCCGCCTGCACATGAAGTACGGACCCAACGGCGAACGGCTCATCAGCCGGATCGATCGGATCAGCAAGCCGGGGCGTCGGGTCTACCGCGGCTATCGCGAGCTGAAGCCGGTCCTGGGCGGGATGGGCATCCAGATTCTGAGCACGCCGCGTGGCGTGATCAGCGACCGGCGCGCTCGCGTTGAGAAGGTCGGCGGCGAGATCCTCGCGCTGATCCATTGATCGGGCGGGGTGGGGTGTCGCGTGTCGTGTTGTCGAGTGGCGGCGTGGCCGAACCCTCGGCAGGAATGAAACGTCGGGAATCCGTCAGGACCAGATAGCAGAGAGCGAGCCCATCATGTCGCGGATCGGACGCAAGCCCATCCCCGTGCCCCCGGCCGTGAAGATCTCGATCGTCGACTCGACGGTCGAGGTCGAGGGGCCCAGGGGGAAGCTGAGTTTCAAACACGCCGAGGGCGTCGGCGTGAGCTACGACAAGACGGCCGGCGAGATCGTGGTGACCCGCCAGGACGACGAGCGCACCCATCGTGCGCTGCACGGCCTGACCCGCAGCCTCGTGGCGAACATGGTGCAGGGCGTCACGGCCGGGTACACCAGGCGGCTGGAGATCGTCGGCGTCGGCTATCAGGCCCAGCTCAAGAAGGCGAACACCGTGGCCCTTCAGGTCGGGTACGCCAACCAGATCGTGCTCGAGGCGCCCGCGGGTGTCAGCGTGACGGTGCCCGACGCCACGCATGTCGTGGTCAGCGGGGCGGACAAGCAGGCGGTCGGCCAGTTCGCCGCGATCGTCCGCGATGTCCGCCCGCCCGAGCCCTACAAGGGCAAGGGGATCCGCTACGAGGGCGAGGCCGTCCGCCGCAAGGCCGGCAAGGCGTTCGGCTCGAAGTAACAAGACAGTTCCAGCTGGCCCGGGGCGGGTGAGTCCAGCCCGGGCGCGGCAAGAAAACATCGCATTCGAAGAGTGAACCGACCCAGCTCGAGGATCGTCCCGTGAACACGGCCAACCATCAACGGCTCGTCCAGACCCGCCGGCTCCGCCGCCAGCGGCACGTCCGCAACCGGCTCTCGGGAACAACCCAGCGCCCCCGGCTGGCGGTTTTCCGCAGCTCGAAGCACATTTACGCCCAGATGATCAACGACGAGACCGGCGCGACGATCGTCTCGGCCAGCACGATGGAGCCCGCGATCCGCTCGCAGGCGAAGTACGGCGGCAACAAGGCCGCCGCCACCCTCGTCGGCCGGATCGTGGCCGAGCGCGCCCGGCAGGCCGGTATTGACAAGATCTGCTTCGACCGCCGAAGCTACAAGTACCACGGCCGCGTCGCCGCGCTGGCTGAGGCCGCGCGCGAGGCAGGATTGCAATTCTAGTCCCATTCCGACCGGCCGGCCCGATCGGTCTCGACCCGTCCCGCTGGCGGGACCGGGGGATTGGCCCGACCTGATTTTCGCCTGGAATCAACGCCGTATTGGAGGAAACCGTCCGTGTCGAGCGACGCTCGTGAACGCGATCGCGACCGTGGGGAGTGGAGCGAAAGCGTGGTCTCCATCCGCCGGTGCGCGGCGGTGGTCAAAGGCGGCCGCCGGTTCAGCTTCAACGCCCTGGTGGTCGTCGGCAACGGCCGGGGCCAGGTGGCCTGGGGCTACGGCAAGGCCAATGAGGTCCCCCCGGCCGTCGAGAAGGGCGTCAAGGACGCCCACAAGCAGATGAAGCGGGTGAACCTCAAGGGGACCACCATCCCGCACATGGTCGTCGGCCGCTTCGGCGCGGCCCGGGTGCTCCTGATGCCGGCCGCCCCCGGCACGGGAGTCATCGCCGGCGGCGCCGTCCGCGCCGTGGTCGAGGCGGCCGGGGTGCGCGACATCCTGACCAAGAGCTTCGGCTCGAATAACAAGCTCAACCTGGTCAAGGCCGCCATTGACGCCCTGACCCAGCTTCGCACCAAGGACGAGATCGCTCGTCTGCGAGGAGTGGCGATCTGATGCAACTGCACGACGTCCATCAAGGGATCCAGAAGCGGAAGAAGCGGAAGCGCGTCGGGCGCGGCACGGGCTCCGGGCACGGCAAGACCGCGTCGAAGGGGCACAAGGGCCACTCCTCGCGTCAGGGCTTCAAGCAGAGTCCGCTGACCGAGGGCGGCCAGATGCCGCTGGCCCGCCGCGTACCCAAGCGCGGGTTCTTCAACGGCAAATTCAAGAAGCACTACGCGATCGTCAATCTCGAGGAGCTCGAGGCCGGCTTCGAGGCCGGCGCCGTGGTCGACGAGGCCGCGATGCGAGCCCGGGGGATCGTCAAGGGCCAGGAGTTCGACGGCATCAAGGTGCTGGGCGACGGCACGCCGACCAAGGCCCTCGAGGTCCACGCCACCAGGTTCAGCGCGTCGGCCGCCGAGAAGCTGGCGAAGGCCGGCGGCAAGGCCGTCGTCGTGCCCTACAGGCCGCACGCCGTCCGCAGGGCGAGA
>JAKAUH010000836.1 GCA_021818605.1 Planctomycetota bacterium | reverse complement strand
CCCGACCAGGCCGTCATCACGGTGCGGTTCTACGTCGGCCAGGACCGCGAGCGCAGCCTCGTCAAGCTGTTCAAGAAGATCAACGAGAACCTCGACGTCGTACCGCCCGGTGTGACCGGCTGGGTGGTCAAGCCGGTCGAAATCGACGATGTCCCGATCGTCACCCTCACGATCGCCGGCGACGGCGATGAGGCCGACAGCCACGCCCTGCGCCGGGTCGGCGAGGAAGTCATCCAGCGCCTCTCGGCGCTGCCGGGCGTCTCGCGGGCCATGGTCATCGGCGGCGAGCCCCGATCCGTCCGAGTCGACCTCGATCCCGAGCGGCTGCAAGCGTACGCGCTCAGCCCGCTGGAGGTCCGCCGGGCGATTCAGGGCGCCAACACCACGTATCCGGCGGGCGACTTCACCCGCAACGATGAGGTGATCCGCGTCGAGGGCGGGATCGCTCTCGATCGTCCCGAGGCACTCGCCGGCCTGGTCGTCGGCGTCTTCCGCGACCGGCCGGTGTTTCTCAAGGACGTGGCGACCGTCCGCGACGGGCCGGCCGAGGTGACCAGCTACGTTCGCCACGGCTGGGGCCCGGCCCGCGGCTTCGAGGCGCCTCACGGGTTCCCCGGCACGACGATCGACGGAGAAACCCACGAGCCCGGACCCGGGCTCGCCCATCCCACCGGACCCCCCGCCGCCGGCACGACCCGGCCCGCCGTGACCCTGGCCCTCTCCAAGCAAAAGGGCACCAACGCGGTCGCCGTGGCCGAATCCATCCTGGCCGCCGCCGAGACCCTGCGCCGCGAGGTCATCCCCGACGGCATGGACCTGATCATCACCCGCAACTCGGGCCTGACGGCCGATGAGAAGGTCAACGAGCTGGTCGAGGGCCTCTGGGTCGCCATCGCGATCGTGATCGCGCTCTTGACGCTCAGCCTCGGCTGGCGCGAGGCGTTCATCGTCGCGGTCGCGGTGCCGGTCGTCTTCGGCCTGACGCTCGGCGTGAACCTGCTGTTCGGCTACACGATCAACCGCGTGACCCTCTTCGCGCTGATCCTGTCGCTCGGCCTGCTGGTGGATGACCCGATCGTGGACGTCGAGAACATCGCCCGCCACTTCGCGATGCGAGGGAAGGCCACCCGCGCGATCGTGCTGGAGGCCGTCGCCGAGATCCGGCCGCCGCTCATCAGCGCGACGCTCGCGGTGATCGTCAGCTTCCTGCCAATGTTCTTCATCACCGGCATGATGGGGCCGTACATGGCGCCCATGGCGCTGAATGTCCCGGTCGCGATGATGATGTCGATGGTCGTCGCGTTCACGATCACCCCCTGGCTGTCGTACCAGGTCCTCCATCGCAAGTACGCGACCGGGGGGGATCACGCTCATGCCCACGCCCACGGTCAGGGTCACGAGGACGAGGACGACATCGAGGCGATCCGCAGCACGTTCCTCTACCGGCTGTTCCGTCCGCTGATGGCCCCACTGATCAGTTCGCGATGGTCGGCGCTGGCCTTCCTGCTGATCATCGGGGCGCTCACCTTCGCCGCGATGGGCCTGGCGGCGATGCGGGCCGTCCCGCTCAAGATGCTCCCCTATGACAACAAGAACGAAGTCCTGCTGGTGATCGACGCCGACGAGGGGACGACGCTCGAGCGCACGGATGCCCTGGTCCGCGCCGTCGAGGTCGAGCTGGCAGACGTGCCCGAGGTCACCGATTATGTCAGCTATGTCGGACTCTCGGGCCCGATCGACTTCAACGGCCTGGTGCGTCATTACTACCTCCGGCAGATGCCGCACAACGCCGAGATCCGGGTGAACTTCGTGGGCAAGAAGCACCGCGAGGCGCAGAGCCATGGCATTGCGCTGCGGCTGCACGATCACCTGTCCGCCCTGGCGGCGAGGCACGGAGCGCGGCTGAAGATCGTCGAACTGCCGCCAGGCCCGCCGGTGCTGTCGTCGCTCGTCGCCGAGATCTACGGCCGGCCCGACAACAGCTACGACGACCTGATCGCCGCCGCGGCGACCGTCTCGCGCCGGTTCTCGGCCGAGCCTGGCATCGTGGACGTGGACGATACGGTCGATGCTCCCATGAAGAAATTGGTGTTCGTCACCGACCAGGAAAAGGCCGCGCTCGGCGGGGTCTCGGTCGAGGAGATCGCCAGCACGCTGCAGCTTGCCCTCGCGGGCGCCGATGCGGGAACGGTCCGGCTCGCCGGCGAGCGCAATCCGCTGCGCATCGAGCTCCGCCTGCCGCGCGCCGTGCGCTCCAGCGCGCAGGACCTGGCGGCATTGCGGGTCAAGGGGCGCTCGGGCCAGTTCACGCCGCTCTCCGAGCTGGGCCGATGGGAGACCAGTCGCGTCGCCCCGACGATCTATCACAAGGACCTCGAACGCGTCGTCTACGTCACCGCCGAGACACTCGGCCGCACGCCGGCCGAGTGCGTCGTGGACGTGATGGTCGACCGCGTGCCCGAGGGAACGCCGATCCCCCGCGATGCCTCGCCCCGGCCGCTGGACGAGCGCACTTTCCTGCACAACGGCGGCGGAATCCCCTGGTCGGTGCCGGACGGGATCCGGGTGGACTTCCGCGGCGAGGGGGAGTGGAAGATCACGCTCGACGTCTTCCGCGACCTCGGCCTGGCCTTCGGCGCCGCGATGCTG
>JAKAUH010001138.1 GCA_021818605.1 Planctomycetota bacterium | reverse complement strand
TGTGAATGATTCGCGTCGAGCGACTGGCGAAAATACCCCTGAGCGTACAGCAGGCCGATGCCGATCAACGGCACGCCCAGGTCGCTGGCGCTCTTGAGGTGGTCGCCGGCCAGCACGCCCAGGCCGCCCGAGTAGATCGGCAGGCTCTCGTGCAGCCCGAACTCGGCCGAGAAATAGGCCACCGGCCGCGCACGCAGGATCGAGGCGTGCACCGAGCCCCAGCTATCGACGTTCTTGAGATACTCAGCCAGGCGCCGGAACGCGTAGTCGATTCGCGAGTCCAGCGCCATCTCGGAGGCCCGCCGCTCGAGCTGATCGACCGGCAACCGCTTGAGGAACTCGACCGGGTTGTGGTCGACCTTCCGCCACAGAGCAGGGTCCAGCTCGCGGAACAGCGCGATGACGTTCGGCTGCCAGGTCCACCAAAGGTTCCGCCCCAGCTCGCGAAGCTTGTCCACCAGATGCGTCCGACCGGCCATGGTCCAACTCCCGGCGTGCGTCGATTCGATTCGGCTCGCGGTGCCCGGGCCCGACCGGTTCGTGGCCCCACTCATTCGCCCGCGGCACCGGGGCACCTGCCGCGCCCGGCGATTGTCCGCCCCTGTTAGGAGATTAGTATCTCCGAAGTCACCCGGCACGCCAAGACGGAGACTTTCCGCCCGGTTCGCCTTTCTCCGCGGACGCAGGTGTTGGCTCGCGATTTGCAACTAAGGCCCTCCGAGAAGTTACCCAAGCGACGGAGCGGCGGTCGGAGCCGCCTCCATTGACGCCAGGACGACGGAGGTCAGTGTGATGCTCTCGAACGAACCGATGACGGAAACCCCCGCCGCGACCGAGGCCCAGCCGCTTTCCGATGGCCCCGTGATCGTCGCCCCAGGTGCCGCCGGCGCCATCATCCAGACCACCAACCCCGAGGTCGAAGGCGCCCAGGGTCCCCAGGCCCCCGGCATCGAGGGCGAGGAGACCGTGTGGGAGGGTCACTATTCCGGGCGCAACTTCATCGGGCGCATGCTCTTCGGCGGCCTGCTCGTCCTCGGCTGGATCCTGCTGGCCTTCGACGGCTGGCACGCCGCCGCCCAGCAGGATGGCCAGAGCGGCGGCGGTTGGTCCTTCTGGATAATCGCCGCGGGAATCATCGTGCTGGCCTACTGGGCCAACCTCGGCTACCGCTACCTCCGCGCCTATCGCGGACACCATTACCGACTGAGCAACCGCCGGCTCTTCATCACCACCGGCTTCTTCAGCCGCCGCGTCGACCAGCTCGAATTGATCCGGATCAAGGACGTGTATATCCAGCAGACCATGGTCGGCGACTGGCTGGGGATCGGCAACGTCGTGGTGATTTCCTCCGAGCAGACCCTGCCCAAGGCCTACCTGCTCGGAATCGACGAGCCGCGCCGGATCATGGACCTCGTCTGGAACCATATGCGGCTGGAGCAGATGCAGAAGACCGAGCGGGTCAACCCGGTCTGAGCGGAGAGGTTAGGGGAGAGGAGGACACGAGCCTCGTCGCCTCGCCCGATTTCCAAGGCTCAGGGTTGTCTTGTGGGACGCGGGCCTGACCCCCGCCCGCCCCAGGCCAGGACCGAGGGTCTCCCTCGCGTTTCCGGGCCTCGGGTCGCGCGGGCGACCCTCGGTCAGGCTTCCCGGCAGGGTCGCAGACCCGCGCCGCGCCGAACAGTCGGAGAGGAGAGCCGAGAGCGAAGCCGGATAAGCTCACACGAAGTCCACGCTTGCCTATCTTCGCTCTCGCCTATCCGTTCTCGGGGATTCATTCCTTCACCGGCTCTCAGGGCTTGGTCCCGGCTTTCGAGGCCTTTTCCCGACCGCCGGCGAGCGACTTGCCCGCCAGCAGCGCATCGATCTCGGTGGTGAGCGATGTGTGCAGCGGCTCGCGCGCGTCGGGGTCATAGCCGACGTGCGCCGACTGGACGGTCCCCTTGGCGTCGAGGATCACCAGGGTCGGATAGCCCTCGACATCGAACGCCTTGCCGACCGAGTTGCTGGGATCCAGCCCGATCCGGCCGACCGGGCCGCCGGTCAGCTCGAGCTTCTTGCCGGCCAGGGTCTTCTCGACGAGCTTGCGGATCTCCGAGATTTCCTTGGGGCTGTCGTCCTGGCTGAGCGCGACGACCACGACGTCCTTCTTCGCGGCCTTGTAGTGCTCGACGACCTTCTGGATCTCGGGCAGTTCCATCAGGCAGGGGCCGCACCAGGTCGCCCAGAAGTCGATGACGACGACCTTGCCGGCGAGGTCGGCCTTCGTCACGGTCCTGGTCTTGCCGGGCCCGTCGAGCAGGGTGAGGGTAAAGTCGGGCGCGGGCTTGCCGATCGTCTTCTGCACGGCGTATTGCGGAGCCGGCCTGGCGCCGCCGGGGGGGGTATCGCCGGGCCCGGTGATCGCCGCGTATCCCTTCGGCGCGGCGAAGGCGAACGAGCGGTTGGCCGGCACACCCGTCGTGATCGTGCCCGCCGACCAGCCGAAGCGGTCGATCTCGAGCGTCTTGCCGGGCGGGGCGCTCTTCTTCAGTTGTACCGGGTCGATTTTCAGCTCGATGGACGCGAGCAGCTTGCTCCTGGGATCGACGCTGAGCAGCAAATCGGGCCCTTCCTGAAGATCGATCACAAGCGACTGGCTCTTGGGATTGCCGTGCC
>JAKAUH010001076.1 GCA_021818605.1 Planctomycetota bacterium | reverse complement strand
AACTAGGGGTGCCAGAAGGGGGTCAAGTGCCAGAAGGGGGTCAGGAACCTTTGATTTCGGGTCCTGACCCCTTTTCTGGTCGAGTGCCAGAAGGGGGTCAGGAACCTTTGATTTCGGGTCCTGACCCCTTTTCTGGTCGCGGGTCCTGACCCCTTTTCTGGTCGTGGGGAGTGTCAAGAGTGCCAGAAGGGGGTCAGGAACCTTTGATTTCGGGTCCTGACCCCTTTTCTGGTCGCGGGTCCTGACCCCTTTTCTGGTCGTGGGGAGTGTCAAGAGGCACGTCGGCTGTCGACCGGTCCGGATCGGTGGCGGCGGTCCGGTCGGCGGGGCGGAGCGGCCGGGCCGGGCGGTTCGGGCCGCGGGCAGGAAGGCCGCGGAACGGGGGCATGGATGCCTTGGTCCGGCCGGCGGCCGGCGGCACGATGCCGGCGCGACAGGGGCGGGGAGGCCTCCGTCAAGCGGGGCGATCGCCGGGCGGGCCGGACGGAGCGGACGGAGCGGACGGAGCGGACGGCGAGCGCAGTGGCCCGCGCCGGGCCGGCGGCGGAGCGCCGCGGGTTACAGCGTACGGATCTTTCCGTCGAGGTAGTCGATGACCCTCGCCAGGTTCTGGGCCGCGAACTGCCTGTCCGGGTCGTCCTTATCGGCCCACATGAAGGCCGACTCGAAGGCCGTTTTCAGAACATCGGCGTCGAGACCTTGGTCGCAGAGGATTTCCAGGTCCTGACGATCCCTGGCGTGGAATCGCTTCAGCTTGGTCACGGCCAGGTCGTGCGGATCCGGCTGCATCGGTCTCAGGACACGCCACTGGCCCGGGATCGGCTCCGATCGATGGCGATAGGTGCCCGGGATCGGTGGCAGACCCTCGGGCACCGGCTCAAGGTAAAAGCCGAAGCGTTCCGCGTTCGTCGTGCCCTTGCCGAAGAGCTCGACGGCCTTGAGCTCCAGCCTGGAGCCGTGGAAGTGGACAATGTCGACGTCTTTCGTCCCGATGTTCAACCCGTAGCGGAAGATCAACGCGGACCGGCCGATCAGATACAGGTCGAGCCGCTCACCTTCCCTGGCATGGTCGACCAGTTCCGCGTCAATGGCTTCGAGGAAGCGGAGGATCTCATCACGCCCCATCGGGGTGACCTCCGCCCAATATCTTACGCCTCGTGGAGGTGGTCGACCTGGAGGCAGATTGTTTGGCGTGAGTGGGCTTTCCCCGAAGCTCGTCGAGATGCCTGGCCCGCTGCTCGAACTGCCTCAGGTCCGCATCGTAGTTGATCCGCCAACGCTTCCAGATGGACGACTTCGGAGCGCCTACCATGGGGCGTCCGAGGCTGTCCCATTCATCCGATTCCGGAGAGGGAGCCGGGATCATCTGCGTGAAGCGGGCAAGCGGCTCTCTCCGGCATCCGCCGGGGAACCCACCACGCCGGTCGATGGAGAGGGCGATGTCCGCCAGCCAGGCCAGCCGTCGCGTCACTCTTGGCCTGGTCGTCAGGCCAAAGGCCCGGAGCAGGATGGGATTGATCCGGTTCCACGCGAGGGCCGCCGGGATCGCCTCGAGGATGCGCGGGTCCGGCTCCTGGCCCGAGACGGCCCTCGCGATGACCTCCTCGGACCGCCGGAAGGCACCGGGCACGACGGGATCCTCGACCCAGAGGTCGGTGAGGCCCAGGTTCCTCAGCTCGATGGCGATATCGCGCAACCCGTCGCCCGGCCGATCGGACCCCGCGACTAGCTTCTCGAGCGAGACATCGAGGGCCCTGGCGATGCGCACGAGCTGATCGAGCGTCGGTCGCCGCTGCCCGAGTTCGAAATAGGAGACCTGGGCCTGGGACAAGGCGCAGCGCGCGGCGAGCTCGGTCTGGCTCAAGCCCCGCTGGAGGCGGGCAGCGGCCAGGTGCGAGCCGAGATGCTGGATCCCGGTCCATGGAGCCCGCTCGTGTCCCACGTCACTCCCCCCCTTTCGCCGAGAGGCGGATCGCCAGCGGGGTGATCGGCGTGTGATCGCCCCTACCCCTCCATTATACAACAATCTGTTATGAAATACAACAGATTGTTATAGAGGAGAAGCGGGGACGTCGGGCAGGAGAAACCCAGAAAGGACAAACTCAGAAAGGACAGGCACGTCCTGGTTGCGCCATGCTGCCGTGGCTGACAGAGTGCGTGGCTAAACCCAGTCGGCGGCAATATGCCTGTCCTCTCTGTCTTGCCATCCGCCGCTTTTTCAACCGATTCCGCAAGCCCGTTGGCATACCCCTCGGGGTGAACGTGCCCGTCGATCCGGCAGACCACGCCGAGGACTTCGCGCATCGCTACGCCGAGCCGCTCGACTGGCTGGCTGGAATCCACCTGGAAGAGCGAGGCATCCCGAAAGAGCGTATCGGCTCGAACGACCACGATCATGGGCTGGCCGGAGCGGCGTTCAACCCCTTCGAGCAGCATGGTGGAGGTATCACGCGAGCCGGGCAGGTCAATCTCGATTCCGGATCGTTCAACCCCGACCCGCTGACGAAAGACTACGGCAGGAAGGCCGGGAAGCTCTGGGCGGGATCGCGGCTACGCGACCGATGGGATGCCCTGACCGCGCACGAGGATACGGAATGGCGTGAGGGCGGAGATCATGAGGCGGCCGTTCGTAAGGCCCCCGAAACGGAGTTACCGATCAGCGACCGGGCGCGGCGGATTCTGGTTTCGATGCGAAGGGGCTGGCGGGGCCGTTGACCCATGCCCAACCGTCATCGCTGAAGCGAAAACTGGCCTCCGGTCCGGTGGCGAAGCCGGACACGGCGAACATGATCCCCGCCCGCACCAACTCGCGGTAGGCGTCCTTGTTGGCGGCGGTGACTCGATTGTCCCGCGTGGCCAGGCGGTGACGTAGCAGCGCCACGGCGCCCTCGGACAGATCGGTTTGCATGGCTTCCTCCTGGCCGGATTCTAGCCGTCATCGAGCCGCTTGGCGAGACTGCAAATGTGTTCGAGATCCGTGTGATCAGCGACGATTAGAAGTCCCTTCCGTGCTGCCTCGCGCGGGATGGGGGCTTGACTTCGGCCGAAGTCGCATATACAACTTAGTCATGAAACGAAGCGGCGCGGACGCGAAGCTGGTCGACCGGATCGCGGGCGATTGCATCGCCGTGCGGGTGCGGCTGATCAACCGGGTCATCTCGGCCGTCTACGACGAGGCGCTGCGGCCGCTGGGAATCCGGATCAGCCAGGCGAACCTGCTAGTGGCCGTCGCCCGGATGGGCGAGGCCCGGCCGGTCGATCTCTGCAAGGTCTTGCGGATCGAGAAATCCACGCTCAGCCGGGATGTCGAGGTCATGAAGGGCAACGGCTGGCTCGAGTCGGATCCGCCGGTCGGCGGCCGCAACCAGGTGCTCCGGGTCACCCCGGCCGGCCGGGACCTCCTCGCTCGTTCCCGGCCCGCGTGGGAGGCCGCCCAGGCCGAGGCCAGCCGACTCATCGGCGCCCCCGGCGTCGACGCCCTCAAGGAGATCGCCGGCCGCCTCGGACTCGGAACGCCCGCCGGCTGAGATGGACGTGAACCTCAATCGGACCAGGACGCCGCCATCCCGCGGCCGGAATGTTGTACATACAACAAAACGAGGGCCTCATGACGAAGCTGGACGAGCATCCGACCGTGATCCGGCACCGACGTCGGGCGCCCGCCGAGGTGCCGGGCGTGCTCGACGCCGAGTGGCTGCGCCGGCTCTGCCTGGACGCGGGGGCCGACGATGTGGGCTTCGTGGCGATTGACCGGTCCGAGGTCGACGATCAGCGGGCGGAGATTCTTCGAGCCTTCCCGTCGACGCGGACGCTCGTGAGTCTGGTCGGCCGGATGAATCCCGAGCCGGTGCGCAGTCCGGCGCGATCGGCGGCCAACCAGGAGTTCCACGCCAGCTACGAGCACATGGACGAGGTCACGCGCAAGGTCGTCCGCGCGCTGGGCGAGGCGGGCGTGCCCGCCATGAATCCGACGTCGGCCTTTCCGATGGAGATGGACCGATACCCCGGGCGAATCTGGGTGGTCGCGCACAAGCCCGTGGCGGTCGCCGCCGGGCTGGGCCAGATGGGGCTGCATCGTTGCGTCATCCACCCGGTCTTCGGCAGCTTCATCAGCCTGGGAACGATCCTTCTCTCGCGCGATGTCGCGGCCGTTAGCGAGCCGATCGACTACAACCCCTGCGTCGAGTGCAAGCTGTGCGTGGCCGCGTGCCCCGTCGGAGCCATTGGAGCCGACGGCTACTTCAACTTCTCGGCCTGCATGACGCACAATTACCGCGAGTTCATGAGCGGGTTCACCGACTGGGTCTCGACGATCGCCGACAGCCGCGGCGGCGACGACTACCGGCGCCGGGTTGCCGAGAGCGAGTCAGCGTCGATGTGGCAGAGCCTCTCGTTCAAGGCCAACTACAAGGCCGCGTATTGCGTCGCGGTTTGCCCGGCCGGCGAGGACGTGATCGGTCCGTTCCTGGACGACCGCAAACGGTTCCTCGAGGGGGTCGTCGATCCGCTGAAGTCCAAGGAGGAGCCGGTCTACGTGATCCCCGGCTCCGACGCCGAGGCGCACGTCGCCCGGCGCTTCCCGTGGAAGACGATCCGACGGGTGCGCGGGCTGCGCGCCGGCTCGATCCCGGGGTTCCTCTTCGGCCTGCGGCTGACGTTCCAGCGCGAGGCCGCGCGGGGGCTGTCGGCGACGTATCACTTCACGTTCACGGGTCGCGAGCCGGCCGAGGCGACCGTGACGATCCGCGATCGCTCGATCAACGTCCAGGATGGACACGAGGGCGAGGCCCAGGTGCGGATCACGGCCGACAGCGATGCGTGGCTCGGCTTCCTGTCCGGCACGCGGAGTCTCGTCTGGGCGATGATCCGGCGGAAGATCCGCGTCCGGGGACCGCTCCGGCTGCTGGTGGCGTTCGGCAAGTGCTTCCCTTCGTGATGGAGGAAGAATGATATGAAACGTGCAGAAAGGCGGGTGGTCGTCACCGGGATGGGGCTGATCACGCCGGTGGGGCACGACGTGGAGTCCACCTGGGAGTCGTTGCGCGAGGGCCGCGGCGGGGTCGGGCCGGTCACGCTGTTCGACGCGCGGAACTTCGCGACGCGGATCGCCGCCGAGATCAAGGGGTTCGACCTGGCGCGGGACCTCGGCGCCGAGGCGGCGAGGTGGCAGGGACACGCCCGGAACACGAGGCTCGCGCTGGCCGCCGCGGCGCAGGCCGTACGCGAGTCCGGCCTGCTCGATGACTCGGGTCCGGACCCGTCGCGGTTCGGCATCTACCTGGGCGCGGGGGACGGCCCGGCGGATTTCCCCCGGTTCGTCGATCTGGTCCGCCGCTCGCTCGACGACGGCCGGGTTGACACCGGGCGCTTCACGGCGATGGGGACGGAGCTGCTCGACCCGCTGGTCGAATCCGAGCAGGAGCCGGGGACGCCCGCCGGACACATCGCGGCCGTCTTCGGCGCGCGGGGGCCGAACCTATCGTGCCTCACGGCGTGCTCGGCCAGCGCCCAGGCCATCGGCGAGGCGGTCGACCTGATCCGCGACGGCCGGGCCGACGTGATGCTCGCCGGCGGCGTTCACAGCATGATTCACCCCCTCGGCATGACGGGGTTCATCCTCCTCACCGCCATGTCGACGCGCAACGACGACCCGGATCGCGCCAGCCGGCCCTTCGACCGCGACCGCGACGGGTTCGTCCTCGGCGAGGGAGCTGGAATGCTCGTGCTCGAGTCGTTCGAGCACGCGAAAGCCCGCGGTGCGACGACCCTGGGCGAGATCGCCGGCCACGACTCGACGGCCGATGCGTTCCGGCTGACCGACTCCCACGACGAGGGCCGCGGTGCGGTTGCCTCGATGCGAGGGGCGCTGCGGGATGCCGGACTCAACCCGGAGGATGTGGACTACATCAACGCCCACGGCACGAGCACGAAGGTGAATGACTCAGTCGAGACGCTGGCGCTGAAGCTCGCGCTGGGGGACCACGCGCGTCGCGTGGCGGTCTCGAGCACCAAGAGCATGACGGGCCACCTGATCGCGGCCGGCGGCGCGGTGGAGGCGATCGCCTGCCTGCTGGCGATCCGCGACGGCGTGATCCCGCCGACGGCGAACCTCGACCATCCGGACGACGATTGCGACCTCGATTACGTCCCCAATTCGGCCCGCGACCGTGCGGTGAACGTGGCGATGTCGAACAGCTTCGGCTTCGGTGGGCAGAACACGACACTCGTTTTGCGGCGATTCGCGGGGTGAGGCCTTTCCGATGGCAGGGGCCGGAGATCACGACGCGGCGTACGCGCCTTGCCCCAACTCCTCGGCGGCGGTGGCGACGACCTTGAGGAACGTCGCCCCCGCTCGATGCCGGTGCAAGGCGTCGAGAGATCCGAAGCCGTGCTCGGCCGGCACATGGAGAATGCCCCCGGCGTCTTCCCAGGGATACTCGCAGTTATCCGGCCTCCGGCCGTTATCATCGACAGCGGGACTCAGTAGTTCGACCTCGCGCGCGAGCTGCTGGACCATTCGAACGATCTGGCTTTGAGCGACCGGCAGCTGCGCCGCGAACGAGGCTCGCCTGAGCAATTCTCTGGCGATCTGTGGCAGGACCTTCGCCGCGTAGCCGTGACTGTGCATCAAGGTCTCAGGCTCGGCACCGCCCAGACATCGATGGGCCTTGCAGATCTTCTCGCAGGCCATCTGGAGAAAGTGCAGTTGCTGACACGGCGGTATCCCGGAATTCAACAGTGCCTCGCGCGCATCGAGGTCAGCCTGGGCCTGCCTCGCGTAAGCCCGCGACCAGGCATACGGCGACTGTTTCATGCAGTCCCACCGCCACAGTCTGTACCCACCGGCCGCTCGTAAGCGTCTCGGATCTCCCAACCGTCGGGCAGGCTCAGTTGCTTGTGCTGGATAGCCTCGTACTCCTGCGGCGTGACCTCGATTACCACGGACGGAAAGTGGAGACCGCTCGCCGGGTGAGCCGGAAAGCCAACCGGCACAATACCCGTGGGGATCGTGTACTCATTGACCTCGAGCAGCTTGATCCGGATGCCGTTGGGATCGGGGCCTTCCAACCGATAGATGGCCTGAAGGCCCGGCTCAACCGCATAGTGGACTCGTGCCAGGGCAGCGGCTTCGGCCATGGCCTGCTCGAGTCCAGGCTGCCCCACCCCATTCCGGGCCGGCCCGTATTGATCATGATCCGACATGGCCGGTTCCTCTCAGCAGTGTCATGGACACAGGCAGCGGCGTGCCGGAGACTGGTGTCCGAGTGATGATCAGACACACCGATTTTCCGCCTCCCGGGCGAGGAGGTCAAGTCAACGACGACGTCCGCTGCCGGCGTCTCCCACAGCGTTGAACCCCTCGCAGCCGACCAGCACGCGCGGCTCGCCGAGCACCTCGACCAGCAGACCGCGAATCTCGTGGAGCTTGCCGAGGACGTTCCACCCGCCGAAGCTGGCGGCAGCGAGGCGGTCGGGGAAGCCCGTCCGCCGGGTCCGCCAGCCGCCCGGCGAGCCGTCGCCGATCAGGTGATAGGCGGATATTCGGCCGGCGGAAGGATAAGGACGCCGCCGACCTCCTGGCGGAAAAGCGGCCCGAAATGGTCCCGGTCGCCTGTCAACAGATGGGTTGCCCCGGCGCAGCAATCGGGTCAGCCGGCCACGCTGCGCGGGCGTCTCGAGATTTCGGCGAGCCTCGTCGACAGCGTATTGCGACGACAGGAGCTCCACACCATCCCGCCGCCAGAGTCGATGGAGCGCGGACTTCGGCCGCCAGGCGGCGGAGTGCAGGACATTGGCGTCGAGGAATACCCGGTCCACGCGCTACACCCCGGGCGGCTTGTAGTGCGGGATGGCCCGCGGGTCCAGGCCCATGCGGCGGACCTCCGCCACGGCACCGGCGTAGTCGGCAGCATCGACGGCGTTGGACAGGAGAAACTGGGCCTTGCGCTCCGGAGTGTAGACCTCGACCGGAAGAACCACGGCCGGCCGGATCAGGACACCGTTCTCGCGGGGCTCGGCGACAACAAAGGAGCCCTCCTCGATGCCGTAGCGGCGCCGCAGTGCGGAGGGGATCACGATCGTGCCCCGCTTGCCGACCCGACTCGGCTCGGCCACCGGGGGGCTCGCGTGTTCGGCCGCCGCCGCGTGAAGAGCCGTCGAGCGTGGCCGGGATACCTTCCGTTTTCTCGCTGCAGGCATCGACGCGTGACTCCAAAGAAGGGTACTGCGCGGATATGCCCGATAATCAGAAGATCGGACATAACGATTGTCCGCGGTCGTGGAGAGACGGTCAAGTCAACGAGACGGCTCCGTCCTTGCCCGCGTGTCGCCCACGGCGTTAAACCCCTCGCAGCCGACCAGCACGCGGGACTCACCGAGCACCTCGGCCAGCAGGTCGCGAATCTCGTGCATCTTGTCGAGGCTATTCCACTCGCCGAAGCCGGCCGCGGCGAGGCGGTCGGGGAAGCCCGTCCGCCGGGTCCGCCAGCCGCCCGGCGAGCCGTCGCCGATGGTGTGATGGTCAAGGATCACCCGGTCGCACGAGGCTTCGAGCGCCCGCGCGAACGCCGAGGGGTCGGCCAGCGGCAACAACGGGCTGAGCGTCGCCTGCGTGGGGATGCCCCGGGCGCGGAAGGTTTGCAGCGTCGACAGCCGTCGCGACGGCGGGCTCGCGTGCGGCGGCAGGCCCGGGACGCGGGCCATGTCGGTCTCCACCGTCAGCGAGAGCCACAATTCGCAGAGAGACGAGAGATCGGCGATCAGGTCGATGTCGCGCCCGACCATCGTGTGATGGCTCTGGATCACCAGCACGTCGGGCGGACGCGTGATCATCTCCTCGAGGATCGATCGGGTGAGCCGCAGCGTCCGCTCCTGGGGAAGATAGGGATCGGTGCTGCTGCTCATGTAGATCCGGAGCGGACCGGGCGCGCCGCGTCTCGGCTTCTTGATGCGGTCGTAGTCGTCCTTGTAAGCTTCGCGAGCCCGGCGCTTGGCGCCATAGAGCCCCCAGGGCTTGCCGCCGGTGATCCAGCGGTTGTGCTGCGCATAGCAGTACGTCCCGCACAGCGCGCCGGCGAACGCGCAGCCGCGATAGGCGTTGATCGTGTGCGTGTAGCCAGGGGCCAAAAAGCCGCTCGTGGGCGTGAGGATCGAGGCGTTGTCGACCAGGAGAAGGCCGGCCTCTGCCAGAGTCGTTTCGTCCGCGGCCCGGATATCGCTGCTCACGTCGATGCGCTCCGCCGTAATAATCAACGGTTATCCGCTTGAGCATCCCCAGGGCAAACCCTGGCCCCAATTGCCTGGCGGCGGATAGACTCGACTTCTCGTTCCGTCAGCCGGTCCTATTCTACAGACGAGCCGAGGTCCAATCGTGAGACGATTCCACCAGCGTGGACGAGTTGTCTCCTCCTTCGCGCTGATCGCAGTATCGGGAACGATGCTCGCCTCGGGGGCAAGCCAGGACGCCGGCATTCGGACGACCCGGCGCACGCTGCGGCTGGGCGAGACGGCGGTCGACGTGGTGATCTCCGAGCGGCCCGGGGCGCGGCACCTGTTCTGCAACCTGCACGACGACGAGAACACGTCGGTCGAGGCCGGGCTCGCCGCCCTCCGCCGCTCGGGAGGGAGGTTGGTCGAGCTGCGGCACGGGGGCGAGCGGGAAGTGTCGTTCCGGCTCAGCGGCGAGGCGTTCACCGTCGACCCCAACCGAATCTTCACCACCGAGGGGGCGCGGAAGACCCTGGCGAAACTGTCCCGACCGTCGGCGGAGGCCGAGCGCGCCGTCGATCGGTTCGCCCGGGAGCTTCTCTCGGTTTACACGATCGACCGGGCCGACGTCGTGATCGCGCTGCACAACAACTCCGACGAGCATTACTCGGCGCTCAGCTACGCGAAGGGAGCCGTATTCGCTTCCGATGCCGCGGACGTCTTCATCAAGGACGGCAGCGACCCGGACGACTTCTTCTTCGTAACCGAGAGGCCCGTGTTCGATGCCCTGCGTCGGCGCGGGTACAACGTCGTCCTCCAGGATAATGACAAGGTCACCGACGACGGATCGCTCTCGGTCCACTGCGGGCGGCTGGGCGTGCGGTACATCAACGTCGAAGCGCAGAACGGTCATCGCGAACAACAGGAGGCGATGCTCACGGCGCTCCTGGACCTGCTGGAGGATCTGGGGCCGGCCCGGCCGAGATGAGCAGGTGAGTCAGGGGATGGGCAGGCCGGGCATCGGTATGGATCCAGCCGGATCCGGCAGTCGGCGCTGCGATACCGATTGCAATGAGCACGTGCCCGTGTCACACCGGCCGCCATGGACCGGCCGGTTCCCACCGCCACTCGAACACCTCTCGCTTTGCCGCCGCGATCAGCGGCGGTCCGAGAAACCGAGCCAGCTCAGCGACCACCTGTCCCAGATCCCCCGCCCTCGCCTCCAGGCCGTTGCGGCCCACGAACGCCTTCCACTGCGTCAGCTTTGAGGCGTCCTTCGCGAACGCATCGCCCAGGGCGATGGGTAACTCCGTCGGGACCGCCGTCCCCCGGCGCTGGAACGTCGCGGCAATCGCATCCCGCAGCCCCGGGCCCGTGAACGCGAAGGACCGGGCCAGCGTAGCCAGGTCGAAGAAGTCCTTCATCCGGCTGTTGGCCATTCCCAGCTTCACCATCGCCTCGAGCTTCTCCGCCACGACCGTCTCGCGCGGGTAGGCACGCAGCCGCGGCCGTTCCATATCCAGGAGTGTCGGGTACTCGACGGCCTCCGCCTTCGGGGTAACCACGTCCCCGAAGCCGACATCGATCTGGAGGTCGATCCGGGCTCCTCCGAGCCGGGCCTCCAGCTTGATGCGCTGGCCGCCGTATTCCTGATCTTCGCGGATTGGCTCGACGGTTACGGTCTCGGCGGAGAGCACCAGTCCGTCGTCCTCCGTTCTCGGCGCGCAGAGCGATTGGAAGACCTCGGCGAGACCCTCCGCACTGCTGTCGCCGAAGCCGAGCAGATCGAGGTCCCGCGTCGGTCGGTGGAACTCGCCCGTCCAGAGCGCGAACAGCAGGGCGCCTTTCAGCACAAACCGCGGGGCATGTTCCGAGCGAGACAATCGGTCGAGCAACCGCTCCATGGCGTACCGGGTCAACAGCCGCTGGAAGTCCTCCCCCGACCGGCGGCTGAGATTCAGCAAACGCTGCCGCACCGAGGCGGCCATGCCCTTCGGTACTTCCCGCGTCACGTCAGTGACTCCAGGTACGGCCGCATCACGTTGCTCATCCGGCAGACGCGAGCCGCCTCCCAGAGCTCGTCCATCGTCGCCTTCCTTCGCCGGAAGGCATCGCGGAGGGCCTCGAGGGCAACGTCCAGCCCGACCTTGCTGCGATGCTTGAAGCAATCAGCCACCGTCTTAGCCGGTGAATAGATCTTCACAGCGATCCCCTCGATCTGATGCTGCTCGACCATCACGGCCAGCGTCGGTCCGGTGGCCCGGATGATTCGGAGCTTCGGATACTCGACCTTCGGAGCCCACGCCTTGCTCGGCAGAGTGAGCCAGACCTCGCGGGGTGATTGGGTCGTCAGGCCGTGGAAACGTAGCGCCGAGAGGAGGCAGACGATCCCCCTGGGGACGAGGCGCGCGGCCTCGGACAGACCATGATGCTCGCTCACCTCGGCATCCGGCCAGGCGTAGACGCCCCGCGCGACCCGATCAACCCGCCCAAGTCGGTAGAGGCGATCGAGGTAATCGGGCGGAATGCTGCGACAGGCCAGGTCGCGAGGGCGAAGGATTCCGTGCTCACGCAGCAGCTTAAGGGTGGCCTCCATCTTCGTCGCTGGCTCGACCATTGCAATGAATCCTCGGTCGATAGTGACAACTACCGAGGGATTATTGCAAAGGTCACGGGAAAGTGCAACGATGAACTGGGCGTCCACCGCGCCGGAGGTCAAGGCAAGATGTCGTCGACGGCGGCCTGACCGAGTTGACGACCGTCGATGATGACCGGGACGACATCGCCCGTGTGATAATCCCGGCGTGTCGCGTAACCCGCCGGACCCGGATCGGTGTAGACCTCGACCCGCCGCTTCGTCAGATTGACGATCCAGTAGACGGGGATTCCGCCCTTCGCGTTGGCGTCCCACTTCTTGCCGCGGTCGCGATCGTAGGTCGTATCGGAAACCTCCGCGATGAGCCCGATGTCGCGCGGCTCCGGATGCCGCGTGCGATAGGTCTGACGCGTCCCCCGCGCGACGACCAGGTCGGGCTCCGGCTCGTTCATGTCCGGGATTCGCACCGGGCTCTCCCGGCGCACGCACCAGGCCGCCCCGAGCAGGACGCGGAAGAGTTGCTCGATGGAATCGACGGACCACACATGAGGCGGATTCTTGCCCATCTTGATCACCAGGTAGCCGTCGATGAGCTCGACCCGATCGTCCTCGGTCAGGATGCCCAGCTCGCCCATGCGCTCATATTGATTGACCGTGAAGCGATAGAGCTCCGAGTCCGGGATTGGCGGGGCCGAGGCACCCGTGGCGCTCGATGGGTTCGCGGACTGCGTCGGTGCAACTAGGGACATGGGATGGCTCCGGAACGTTCGAGGCAACGGCGGTCAATCCTGGGATCGTGCTCGCCTCACAGGGATTCTACCACCCGGCTTTCCGCGTGTCGAAACCGGACACTGGTCTGGCCGGATCGCCTCACTCGTCCAACTGGTGGATCGTGTTATCGATCGCCCCGTCGACGGCCTCGCCCGACGCGCCTCGGATCGCGTAAGTGATTTCCATGCACCAGGTCGGGCGGATCTCGGGCATCTCGAGGAACACCGTGCGGCCGTCGTCGGAGAGCCTCGCCGATTTGATCGGCGTCGTGTGCTCGTTGATATGCTCCGAGCCGTAATTCACCGTGCGTTTCAGCGACCACATGCGGGCGCCGTAGTTCCTCGGGTCGGTCGCCGACTTGCGGTCGAGCGGGCCGGTGAACGTGATTTCCATGCCACCCTTTTTCGCGTGCAGGCCGACCGGCACGTACATCGGCTTACCGGTGGCGCGGATGCGGTAGAACCCGCCGGGCTGCGTCCGGTCGCCGGCCCAACTGTACAGGCCGCAGGTGTAGAGCTGGCCGTCGCTCGGGCTGAACCGCCCTCGCATGATTCCGGTCGGCGACTGCGGGACGGGTAGCGCGACCATACCCCCCTGCATCTTGCCGCCGACGATTTCGTGCGGCACCACGAAAACCTTGCCGTTGCCATAAGACAGGTTCAGCAGCGAGCCCCGCAGCGGCGCCCAGCCGGGCTGCGCCGTCTCGACCCGCACCAGCTCGGCCGGCGAGCGGTCAAAGGCATTGGTGATCCAGCAGACAGGCGGTTCCATCGCATCGTCGGATTCGTCCGTGACATCGTGATAACCCCACATGTTCCCGTAGAATCCGCCGCGCTTCACCCAGTTGATCCGATTCTTGGGAGTCCAGAAGCCCTCCTGGTCGGTGAGGAAGAAGGTGCCGTCGGGGTTGAGGCAGACGCCATTCGGGGCGCGGAAGCCGGTGGCGAGGATCTCGGTCGAGCCGCCGCCGCGGGCGATCTTGAGCAGAGTGCCGTGCTGCGGCACGACAGCCTTCAGCCCATGACGCGCGGCCTTTGCGTAGTAGAGATTTCCC
>JAKAUH010000201.1 GCA_021818605.1 Planctomycetota bacterium | reverse complement strand
GCAGTCGGTCTGGGCGAGGCCACGCCGCCACCCGCGGGCCTCGGCATCCCCAACGGCGGCCCCGAACGCTGCTGGGACGAACTGGCCCAGGTCATCGCGCCGGTACTGCTCGGACGTGCTCTCACCAGCATCGACGACATCGCCGTTCTCGCCGACGGCTGGAAGGCCGCCAGTTGCTCGGCC
Source organism: Planctomycetota bacterium (assembly GCA_021818605.1). Lineage (GTDB taxonomy): Bacteria > Planctomycetota > Planctomycetia > Isosphaerales > Isosphaeraceae > JAKAUH01. Next base: position 2,474 of record JAKAUH010000201.1, on the reverse strand, counting down.
GCCGGCGCCGAGACCGCACTCTGGGACCTCCTCGGCCAGACCCGGCACGCCTCGATCGCCGAACTCCTGGGCGCGACCGACCTCCGCATCGACCAGGGGGTCGAGGCGGGACTGACCGTCGGGCTCCCATCCAGCATCGTCGAATTAATCCAGTCGATCGAGGCACACCTCGAGGCCGGCTATCGCCGCGTGAAGCTCAAGATTCGTCCCGGGCAGGACGTCGAGCTGGTCCGGGCAATCCGGCAGCATTGCGGCGACGTGCCGCTGGCCGTCGATGCCGGCGGCGCCTACACCCAGAGGGACCTCGACGTCTTCCGCGAGCTCGACGGGCACGACCTGCTGATGATCGAGCAACCCCTGCCCGCCGACGACTTCCGCGGACTGGCGGCGCTCCAACGTGAAATCAACACGCCAATCTGCCTGGATGAGACAGCCGCCGACCTGCAGGGGGTCGCCGAGGCCATCGGTCACGAGGCCGGGCGGATCGTCAACCTGAAGATTCAGCGCGTGGGAGGGCTCGGCCCGGCGCGGGCGATCCACGACCTCTGCTATGCGGCCGGCATCGCCTGCTGGGTCGGCAGCATGCCCGAGCTGGGCATCGGCCAGGCCCACGCGATCCACCTGGCCACCCTGCCGAATTGCAAGTATCCGTCGGACGTCGTGCCCAGTTCGCGATGGTTTGTCGACGACTACTCGAGCCCGTTGATCGAGCTGGCCGGCCCCGGCATAATCGAGGTGCCGACGCGGCCCGGCCTGGGGTTCCAACTCGACGCGGCAAAGGTGAAGAGATACCAGGTAAGGCAGCAGGAATTCACGAACCGGACAACCGGGTGACGTGACGCAGGCGGCCCCGGTCCTTTCGATTCGCCACCGGCCAGTCGGCGGAGGAGAGCCCAGCCATGCTCCGATTCCCGCAAGCCGTGGCCTCGGTCATCGCGTGCACGCTGGTCGGAGGGCTGGCCGGTGGACTCGCTGGCGCGATCGTGGGCCGCCTCGCCCCTTCCTTTGTCCTCTGGATCCGAGGCCGCCCAGGGACCGAGTCCGTCGGCTTCGACCCGACCGGATTCGGCCTCGGACTGGGGATGGTCTGCGGCCTGGTGATGGGCGCGGCGGCGGGCGTCGTCCTGGTCAGCGTCCTGTCACTTCGCGACGCCTACCTGGCACGCTACGGCGTGGGCTCCGGCAAGCCCGAGCCGGCGGCCGATCGACTGCTGCTCGACTGACTGACTGCACCGAGTACTCCCGCCGGCGCTTCACCCACCGATCGAGTGCATCAGCCGCTCGGGCTGGATGAAGCGGGCGGTATTGATTTCGTGCCCCTCCCACTTTGACGCGACGCTTTCGCGGATCGCCCGCGCGATCGCCTCGTCGCTCGCGCCGCCACGGATCAGCGCCCGCACATCAGTCTCCTCGAGCGCGAACAGGCAGTTGCGCAGCTTGCCGTCAGCCGTGAGGCGGAGCCGGTTGCAACTCATGCAGAACGGACGGCTCACCGAGGCGATGAAGCCGACGGTGCCCCCGCCGTCGTCGTACGGGTAGTCCAGCGCCGGCGCCTGGGGATCCTGATCGGGGCGGGGCGAGAGCGGGCCGATCTCGCGGGCCAGGATCTCGAGGATCTCCGCGGCGAACAGGACCTTGGCGCGCTCCCACTGGTGGCCGGCGTCAAGTGGCATGTACTCGATGAACCGCAGCTCCAGCCCGTGCCGGCGGCAGAACAGCGCAAGCGGGACCACGTCCTCCTCGGTCGTGCCGCGGATGGCGACGGCGTTGACCTTCACCGGGTTGAACCCCGCCTCCTTCGCCGCGAGGATACCCTCGATGACCTGCTCGACGCCCGTGCGCCGGGTGAGCGTCTCGAACCGCTCCGGGTCGAGGGTGTCGAGACTCACGTTGATCCGCTCGAGCCCGGCGTCACGCAGCCGACGAGCCGCAGAGGCCAGCAGCAGGCCGTTGGTGGTCAGCCCGATGTCCCGGATCCCGGGGATCGCCGCGAGCTTGGCGATCAGGATGGGGAGGTCCCGGCGGACCAGCGGCTCACCTCCCGTCAGCCGGATCTTATCAATCCCCATCGGGGCCGAAACACGGACAAACCGCTCGATCTCCTCGAAGTTGAGCAACTGCGCCCTCGGCAGAAACGCGACCTGCTCAGGCATGCAGTAGACGCACCGGATGTTGCAGCGATCGGTGACGCTGATCCGCAGGTTGTTGTGCGGCCGGCCGAACAAGGACGGCATCGACGGCGTCGCGCCGATGAGCTTTGGTTCTTACGGCTCGGTGCCGGCCGAAGTGCTGGAGCGCGAGTTCCCGGTCGTCGTTGACGGCTTCGGTTACGTGCCCGATTCCGAAGGCGCGGGAAAACATCGCGGCTCACTGGGTATTTATAAGCAGTGGCGTTTCCTGCGGCCGGGAAAAGTGATGGTGCGCACGAACCGGCTGTCGCGGCCTTCGGACGGCATGGCCGGCGGCCTTGCCAG
>JAKAUH010000940.1 GCA_021818605.1 Planctomycetota bacterium | reverse complement strand
TCAACATCCTTGCCGTCGATATCCTTGACGCGGAAATCGAGCACGGAGGCCGGCTTCCTGGAGGCATCCTGGGCGGAGACGACCGCGGCGGAGGTCATCAGCACGAGCGCCGCGGCGGAGGCGAGGCCGGTGAGGAGGAGAGACCGAGCGAGCACGTTGGTAGTTCCTTTGCCTGGGGCGTGGTTTGGTTCGGGGCGGGACGATCGGGTCTGGATGGAGCGAGCTAGCCATGTCATGTCGCCCGGCATCAGGATTGACGGACCGGGGCGACCGCCTGCGAGGAGGGACGCGCGAGGCGACCGGGCCGGTGGCTTGGTCCGGAGGCCGGAGCGGGTCCGGAGGGATCGCTCGAAATCGGAGGACGGCGGTGGGGCAGGCGGACAGGTCGGGCTGCCCGCAGTCGACTTCACGTCTTCGAGCCAACATTCTCTGGGCGATACCACGCGGGCGAGAAGGAATCGCTCGTAGATGAGGCTTTCGTCTGACGCACAGGTCGCGTCAGGCGAAAGCCTGACCTACCTTCGTACCGGCGTAATACCACTTCATGATGGTAATCCCACCGAGGAAATGCAAGATGAGAGGAATCGGGACCTGGGGGCGAGGTCACTCCGGAGAGGCGGTCGACCAAACCCGCAAGGTGCCGGGTCAGTCAGGAAGAGGGTCGCGCCTGGGCGCGACGGGATGGATCAGCGGGAACATGTCGGAGAGATCGGGCTGATGTTCGAGTCGTTCACGGCGGGTGCGGAGCGGGCGCTCAGGCGGGCGGCGGCGGTGGCCGGCCGCCGAGGCGCCGCACTGGTGGAACCCATGGACCTGCTGGCCGCGCTGGCACTCGAGACCGAAAGCCGCGCCGCGGAGTTGATGGAGGAGTTCGGCGCCCCGGCCGACCGGCTTCGCTCGGCGATGGAGCCAACCGCGTGGGGCGAGGACACCGAGGCTCCGGCCGAGGAGGAGGACGAGCTGGCCGAGCCGATCCCCAGGTCAGCCGACCTGCGGATGGTTCTCGGCGAGGCGGTCAGCCAGGCGCGCAGCCTCGACCGCTCGCGCGACGTCGGCACCGAGCACATGCTGGCCGCTCTGATCGCCGCCTCGACCCCGGTGGCCGACGTGCTCCGCGCCGCCGGGCTGGAGATCCCGGCTCTCCTGGACCGACTCACTCGCATCACCGCCGTCGAGGCTGGGCCGCTGCCGATGGTCGACGACATCCCGCCGCTCGACCTCGCCGAGCCGGGCGGCGGCGTCGACCTGGCCCGAATCCTCGACGCATCGGCCAACCGCGCCCGCGAGGGGCTGCGCGTGGTCGAGGATTACGTGCGCTTCGCGCTTGATGATCCCGGACTGACCCGCCGGCTCAAGGAGATGCGCCATCGCCTGGCCGAGGCCGAGCGCGGGCTGGACGCCTGCCTGCTGATCGACGCGCGCGAGACCCACCAGGACGTGGGCACGCACATCATGACGGTCTCCGAGCAGATCCGCGAGAACCCCCGCGCGGTGCTCGCGGCCAATTTCAAACGGATCGCCGAGGCCCTGCGATCGCTGGAGGAATACAGCAAGCTGGTGGATGTCTGGCTCGCCGGCCGGTTCGAGGTGCTGCGGTACGACGTCTACACGATCGAGAAGCTCACCATGACCGCGGTGGCCTCGCGCAGGTCGCTGGGCGAGGCCCGCCTGATGGTGCTGATCGGCGGACTCCCGACGCTGGGCGACCTGCTCTGGGTGGCCGAGGAGGCCATCGCTGGCGGCGCCGACGCGATCCAGTACCGCGAGAAGGGGCTAACCGACCGTGAGCGGCTCCGCCAGGCCCGCGAGCTGAGGATCCTCACGGCCCGCGCCCGCGTGCCGATGATCATGAACGATCGCCCCGACCTCGCCCGGCTCGCCGGCTGCGACGGCGTCCACCTGGGCCAGGACGATGTTTCGGTCCGCGACGCTCGCCGCGTCATCGGCGCAACGGCCCAGATCGGCGTTTCGACCCACAATCGCGAGCAACTCGACGCTGCCGTGCTCGCCGGCGCCGGGTATCTGGGCGTCGGGCCGGTGTTCCCCAGCGCGACCAAGGAGTTCTCCGAGCCCGAGTTGGCCGGACTGTCGTTCGTCCGCCTCGCCGCCGAGACCACCGCCCTGCCCTGGTTCGCCATCGGCGGCATCGACGCGACGAACATCGACCGCGCCCTCGAGGCCGGCGCCACCCGGATCGCCGTCGCCCGCGCGGTCGTCCGGGCGCAGAGCCCGCGAAAGGCCGCCCGGCGCCTCAAGGCCCGGCTCGACGGTCTTGAATCGGAGCCCGATCTGGACGAGAGGATCGACCAGAGTTGAGAGCCGGTCGGTTCCCGACGGTCGGCGGACTCGCGATTCCTCGTCCTCAACCTCGGATGGCCCGCAACGACTCGTGGGCGGCCTCGATCGTGCGGTCAATGTCGTCAACCGTGTGCGCGACCGACACGAAGGCCGCCTCGAACTGGCTGCATGGCAGGTACACGCCCCGGGCGAGCATCTCCCAGAAGAACCGGCCAAAGAGGCGAGTGTCGCTCCTGAGAGCATCGCCGTGGTTGCGCACGGGGCCGTCGTGGAAGAACAGGGTGAGCATGCTCCCCACGCGCTGGACGACGTGCGGGATGCCGGCCTCGGAGGCCGCCCGGTCGAGGCCCTCGGCCAGGCGGGCCGAGAGCGACTCGAGGTGCTCGTAAGGTGCCTCATCGCGGAGGATCCGGAGCGTCGCGAGTCCCGCGGCCATCGCCAGCGGGTTCCCCGAAAGCGTGCCGGCCTGGAAGATCGGCCCGGCGGGCGAGATCCGGTCCATCACGGCCGTCGAGGAGCCGTAAGCCGCCGCCGGCAGGCCGCCGCCGATGACCTTGCCCAGGGCCGTCAGGTCGGGCGTGATGCCGTAAAGAGCCTGGGCGCCGCCGAACGCCACGCGGAAGCCGGTCATCACCTCGTCGAAGATCAAAAGCGCCCCGTGCTTCGCGGTCGTCTCGCGAAGGGTCTCGAGGTAGCCCGGTTCCGGAGGCACGAGCCCCATGTTGCCGGCGATCGGCTCCAGCAGCACGGCCGCCACGTCGTCGGGGAACCGGCGGAAGACCTCGGCCACGGCGCCGGCATCATTGAACGGGCAGAGGATCGTGTCCCGCGTGGCCCCCTCGGTCACTCCGGGGCTATTCGGCGTGCCGAGCGTCGTCGCGGCCGAGCCCGCCTGAACGAGCAGCGCGTCGACGTGGCCGTGATAGTGGCCGGCCATCTTGACGATCTTCGACCGGCCCGTGACGCCCCGCGCCACTCGTACGGCCGACATGGTCGCCTCGGTGCCCGAGGAGACGAAGCGGACCTTGTCGATCGAGGGCACCGCCGCGACAACGGCCTCGGCGATCTCGATCTCGCGGACGGTCGGCGCGCCGAAGCTCGAGCCCTGGGCGAGGGCGTCGGCCACCGCGCGGTTCACCGGGGACGCGGCATGACCGAGGATCATCGGGCCCCACGAGCCGATGTAGTCAATATAAGTATGGCCGTCGATGTCGTGAAGGTAAGCGCCGTGGGCCGACTGGATGAACGGCGGCTCGCCACCGACGGCGCCGAACGCGCGAGCGGGGCTGTTCACGCCCCCGGGAATCACGCGATTGGCCCGGGAGAACGCCTCGTGGCTGCGCGTGAGCCGAAAGTCGGGGCGAGAGAGGGCGGGTGTGGTGGCGGTCATCGGATTCGGGCCTTCGTGAGAAACGGAATGGCGAGGCGTTTCGGCAGGGCGAGATGTGGGTCAACCGACCGGTGCCCGCCCGAGTCGACTCAGCCCTGGCGCAGCCACCTCGCCACGTCGGGCGCGTGGTAGGTGAGGATCATGTCGGCGCCGGCGCGCCTCATGCCGGTCAGGGTCTCGAGTACGATCCGGCGCTCGTCGATCCAGCCGCGGGCGGCGGCCGCCTTGACCATCGCATACTCGCCCGAGACGTTGTAGGCCGCCGTGGGGACGCGGAACTCGTCCTTGACGCGGCGGAGGATATCGAGGTACGCCAGCGCCGGCTTCACCATGATCATGTCGGCGCCCTCGGCCAGGTCGAGGGCCGCCTCGCGCAGGGCCTCGTCGGTGTTCGCCGGGTCCATCTGGTAGCTGCGTCGGTCGCCGAAGGACGGAGCACTCTCGGCCGCCTCGCGGAACGGACTGTAGTAGCCACTGGCGTACTTGGCCGCGTAGGAGAGGATCGGCACGTCGACGAACCCGGCGCCGTCCAGCCCCCGGCGGATCGCCTGGACCATGCCGTCCATCATCCCTGACGGGGCGATCACGTCAGCCCCGGCCCGAGCGTGGCTGACCGCCTGCTCGGCCAGCAGCGGTAGGGTCGCATCGTTGTCGACGTCCATCCGGCCGCGGGATTCGGTCAGCGGACCGCAATGGCCGTGGTCGGTGTACTCGCAGAAGCACAGGTCCGTGATCACGAGCATCGACGGCGCCGCTCGACGAGCCACGCCGATCGCCTGCTGCACGATCCCATCGTCGCCAAGCGCGGCCGAGCCCCGCGCGTCCTTGTGCTCGGGGATGCCGAAGAGGAGGATCGCCGGGATCCCCACCTCGGCGGCCGCGGCGACCTCGTCGCCCAGCCGGTCCAGCGAGAACTGGTACTGGCCCGGCATCGACGGGATCTCGCAGCGGAGGTCCTTGCCGTGGTAGACGAACAGCGGATAGATCAGGTCGTCGACCGCCAACCGTGTCTCGGCGACCATCCCGCGCAGGGCAGGATGGCCGCGGAGACGGCGGGGGCGATGCAATGGGTAACCGGTCGCGGGCTGGAATGGCATCCGCGGGTCCTTTCGCGATCCTCGAGTGTCAACGACCCCGGCGCGAGCCCTGGCCGTGCCCATGCCCATGGCCGTGCCCATGACCATGACCATGTCCGTGCCCCTGACCCTGACCATGCCCATGTCCGTGCCCCTGACCATGACCGTGATGGCCATGTCCCTGGTGGGCTGGCGGCTGGGGCTGCACCCGCACCTCGTTGCCGTTGGCGTCCTGACACTCGATCATCAGGTGTTCGGCCGGGGCATCGTCCACCGGGCCGATGTGAATGGTCATGTTGCACTCGGACTCCATCCGGGCGATCTCACCGCGCTTGCGGTTGTTGAGGTACGAGGCGACGCTCGGGTTGACGGCGATGGTGATCGTGCGGATCTCCGCGCGATGGGTGGCCAGTGCCAGCAGCCGCATGACGTCGATGGCCATGCTCTCGGGCGTCTTGACCACGCCGGCGCCGGCGCACTCGGGGCAGTCCTGGTAGATCGACCGCTTGAGGCTCGGGCGGATCCGCTGCCGGGTCATCTCGATGAGGCCGAAGGCGCTCATCCGCAGGACCTTGGTGCGGGCGCGGTCGCGCTTGATGGCCTCGCGCAGGGCACGCTCGACCCCGCGGCGATGCCGCTCCTCGCGCATGTCGATGAAGTCGTTGACAATCACGCCGCCGAGGTCGCGCAGCCGGAGCTGACGGGCGATCTCGCGGGCAGCGCGGAGGTTCATCTCGTAGGCGGTCTTCTCGGCGTCGTCCTCCACCCGGAAGTTGCCCGAGTTGACGTCGATGGCGACGAGGGCCTCGGTCTGGTCAATGACGATCGAGCCACCCTCCGGCAGCGGGACGTGCCGGCGCTGGATCTTGGAGATCTCTTCCTCAATGCCGTACTTGTGGAACAGCGGCACCTTCTCGTCGTACAGCTTGAGCCGGTTGACAAACCGGGGCATGACGACGCGGAGGAAGTCCTGAGCCCGCTCGAAGGCGGCCGGCTCGTCGATCCAGATCGTGTCGATCTCCGAGGTGAAGATATCGCGAATCGTCCGGATGATCATGTCCGATTCCTGGTAGATCGGCACCGGAGCCCGCGACTTCTTGATGCGGCGAAGGATGACTTTCCAGAGCCGCAGGAGGTAAGCGAGATCTCGCGCCAGCTCGCGCTTCGAGCGCTCCAGCCCGGCGGTCCGGACGATGAAGCCCAGGCCCTTGGGAGGGTTGAGCTCGTTCATGATCTCGCGGAGCTTGCGGCGCTGGGACTCGTCGACGATCTTGCGCGAGACGCCGACGCGGTTGAGCCCGGGCATCAGCACGAGGTAACGGCCGGGGATGCTGATGTAGGTCGAGAGGGTCGGCCCCTTGGTGCCGATGCTCTCCTTGATGACCTGAACGAGCACCTCGTCGCCGCGGCGGAAGATCTCCTGGATCGGCGGCTTGGACGGGCCACGGCCGCGACCACCCCCGCCGCCGCGCGTGCCCCGCGTCGCCTCGTCGAGAGCGCGGCCACGGTCCTCGGGACCGCGGAGGCCCATCTCCCGCTCGAGCTCCTCGATCTCCTCGATCTCCTTGCGGATTTCGAGTTCGAGCTCGGGGTCGATTTCCTCCTCGACGGCCGGTCGGGCAACGGTCGGCGCATACTCGTCCTCGTCGAGGTCCGGATGCTCGAGGTCTTCCAGGTCAAGGTCGCCGTACTCGCCCAGGGGCTCCTCTTCGTGACGGCCATGCGCGTAGGCCCGCGCCTCGGTGCGGTCGATGCCGAGCTCGTCGAAGTCAGCCTCGAGCTCGTCGGCCGCGGCCGAGGACGGCTCGAAGGTTTCGCCTTCACCCTCGCCCTCGTCCTCACCCTCGCCCTCGCGGCGCGGCTCGCGATCGCGGCGACGGCCGCGGCGACGGCGGCGACGGCGGCCCTCGGCGCGCGGGGCGCCCGGGCCCTCCTCGTCCACCAGGCCGATCTCCTCCTCCTCGTCGAGCACGGCGTCTCGAGTCGGGATTTCGGGGGTCAGGAGCTCCTCTGCCTCGCGGTCGGACCACTCGGTCTCCGGAAAGAGGTCGGCGCCGAAGGCCGACTCGCCCGTCTTTATCCGCTCGCGACGTGGCACGTAACCGGGCTCGCCGGCGCGGCCATGGGCGCGAGGCCGATCCCTCTCGGGCTCGCCGGCGCGAGGCCGATCCCTCTCGGGCTCGCCGGTGCGGTCGTGGGCGCGAGGCCGATCCCTCTCGGGCTCGCTGGCGCGAGGCCGATCCCTCTCGGGCTCGCTGGTGCGAGGCCGATCCCTCTCGGGCTCGCTGGTGCGGTCGTGGGCGCGAGGCCGGTCCCTGTCGCGCTCGCGCTCACGGCCCCTCTCACGCTCGCGGGGTGCCTCGGGGACCTCCGGCGTCTGGCGCCAACCGATGTCGGCGGAGCGGCCGGTCTCGGGCTCGGGGGGCGGGACCTCGCGGGGCCGCTCCCAGTCGCCGCCGCGTGATCGGATCGCGGCGCGGCCGCCGCGGCGACGGGGCGACTCGTCGTAGCGGCCCATGGCGCCGAAGTCGGGCTCATCGGGGGGAAGTTCGGCCGGCAGTTCCGGCTCGATCGGCGGCAGCGGCTCCTCGCGTTCCGCAGGCAGCGAGGGACGCGATCGGCCCGAGGTGCCCTCGGAACGACCGCGGCCGCGGCCGCGCCTCGGCTCGCGGCTGGTGCCGAAGGACCCGATCTCGGTGTCGGGCTCGATCGGCTCGGGCTCGTCGTGGGGGCGATACTCGCGCTCCGGGGGATACGCGGGCGTGATCCGCTGGTGGCCGCGCTCGAAAGACTCGATCTCGGGTTCGGCCGGACGGGGCCGCGAATCGGCCGACCGGCCTCGGTCGGTCCGACTGGGGGGAAGATCGGGATCGAAGAAGTCGTCGCGGTCGGCTCTCCGCGCCGACGGCCCCTCAGGCGCGGCCGGATGCGGCTCGCGCTCGAAGCGCCAGTCGGGAGTCCGGCCGCGGTCCGGCTCACGCTCCCAGCCGATCTCGGCGTCTGCGTCGCGTTGGGGGGCGCTGCGCCAGCCGACCAGGTTCTCGGCCTGGGTCTCCGCCCTGGGTTCGAGCTCAGCGTGGCCGGTTGGCCGCTCCTCCAGGTGCTCCGCGACGCCGAAGCGCGGCTCGGGCCGCGGCTCGGGCTCGGGCTCGGCTCCCCAGGGCTCCGGCTCCTCGCCCTGGTCGGTCAGGCCCTCGCCGAACCGGCGGCGCGGCGGCTCCGAGCGATCGCGACGCCCCTTGACAGAGAGATCGGGCCGCTCTCGCTCGCGATCCCGGTCTCGGCCGCGATCCCGTTCGCGATCGCGGGGCCGTTCCTCGCTGCGTGGTGGAGGCGGACCAAAAAGATCGATGCCCTCGACCGGCTCGGCCGGGGCGCGCCGCTCGCTCTTGTTGACTCGGCCGCGCTCGCGGCGCGGGTCTCGCCTCTTGCCCCGCTCGCGAGGACGCGCCTCGGGCTCTTCCTCGCCCGCGGGCGCCCGCCCCTCGAAGTACTGCGGTTCGACATCCGAGACGTGCAAAAAGCCGTTGCGACCGACCGAGAAGTCGACGAACGCCGCCTGGATGGCCGGCTCGAGGTTGACGATCTTCCCCTTGTAGATGTTGCCCGTGTAGCTCTCGTGGCTCGTGCGTTCGACGTATAGTTCCTCGAGGACTCCATCCTCGACGATGGCGATGCGGCACTCCTCGGGCTGGAGTACGTTGATGAGCATTTCCTTCTTCATACGGTCTCTTTCCAGGACTGGCGCCGACGGGTCGGCGGTGGTGTTCGGTGATTGATCGGAACTGGTTTGGAAGCCGCCCGGGCTGGCCGCGCCGCAGCGTCTCGCGACGAGCGGGCCGGGTGCGGGGCGTCACGCGTCGATCTCCACGTCGACGCGGGTCAGGAACAGGCCGTGATCGAGGAGGTCACGCAGCGCCAGGGCATCGAGCAGGTCCTCCGGTCTGGCCGAGCCCTCCGGCACGACCGCCAGGCGGAACCGCAGCACGCCGTCATCGACCAGCTCGGCCGAGAGGACGTGCGGGCGCAGATCGAACTCGCGATCGCGATCGCGATCGGCCCGGCGTCGGATCACCGGCCAGCTCTCGGCGGCCAGGAGTCGTGCCAGGGCTTCGCGGGCCGGATCGCGGCGATCAGCCAGAACCAGGAACTCGTAGGCGGCCGACCGCGGGCGCGGCGCGGGGGCGGCGGCAGGCAGCGACCGGGCGTCGACCCAGGCGAAGCCGGGCGGGGCACTGGCCTCCAGCCGCGTGAGCAGCTCCGACGGAGCCCAGGGCTCGGTGAGCTCGAGGTCCACCACCTCGCGCAGCGCCTCGATCCCCAGGCCCAGGGCCAGGGCGAAGGTCATCCGGGGGCGCGGGTTGAAGCCCTGCGTGGTCGCCATGGGGACGCGCGCGCGGCGGAGCATCCGCTCCAGACAGCGCATGAGGTCGTGATGGCTGATCAGGCGGAGGTCACCGCGCTTGCCGAAGCGGAGTCGGACCTTGGTTGTTGTCATCGTTTCCGGCGGCCGGTCGGGCCGCTCCGGTCGGGTCGCGAGGGACGGGGCAGGCCGGGCCTCCAGAGGCAGGGCCGCCGCGCCATCCGCTCGCCCACGGGTTTCGTCGGGTTTCGCTCGGGTCGCTCCGCTCGGTGCCTCCAACCGCCCGTTTGCTTCGGGCCGCCTGGGCCGTGTTGACCGAGCCGGATCGCGGGGATCGGGTCGGGTCGGAGCCAGCGGGTTGGACACTCATTAACGGTCTGCCTCGAGTCGTACGATGGTGATTGATGGATCGATCCTCGCCCCGCGGCACCTCGGGCGCCGCGACGGGATCGGAGTGAAGGGCCGGCCCAGCGGCCGGGACGATCGTCAGCTCGCCGCCCCCTGTCCGACCATGCCGGCGGAAGCCGACGGCCGGACCGCGTCCGCGGACCCGGAGATCGGCTCGACCAGCGCCTGCCGGAGCGCCGCGTCCAGCAGCTCGGCGACCTCGCGGGCCGTCGGACGGCTGAGCGCCTCGGCGGCCAGGGCCTGGGCGTCTTCCAGCCGGATGCTGCGGATCACTCGCTTGATCTCGGGCAGTTGGTGCGGGGGCATGCTGAGCTGGCGGATTCCCAGGCCCAACAAAAGCATGGCGTAGAGCGGCTCGCCTCCCATCGTCCCACAGACGGTGGCCGGGATCCCCTGCTTGCGGCAGGCCTCGACCACCATGGTGATCAGCTTCAGAACAGACGGATCGGCGGCGGAATACAGCTCGGCCACGGTCTCGTTGGTCCGGTCCACGGCCAGGGTGTACTGGATCAGGTCATTGGTTCCGATCGAGAAGAAGTCCACCTCCTTTGCCAGGTGATCGGCCATCAGCGCTGCGGCCGGTACCTCGACCATGATACCGACGGAGATCCGCTCGGGGATCGGGTGCCCCTCGGCCCTCAGCTCGCCAGCGACGCCCTCGAGGGCGGTCCGCGCGGCGCGGAGCTCGGCCAGGGTGGACACCAGGGGGAAAAGGACGCGCACGTCGCCCAGCGTCGCGGCGCGGAGCATGGCACGGAGCTGGGGCCGGAAGATCGCCGGGTCGCGCAGCGAGAGCCGAAGACTCCGAAGACCCAGCGCCGGATTGGACTCAGGACCCGTGCCAGGTCGATATCCAGCGATCTTGTCGGCGCCCAGGTCGAGCGTCCGGATCGTGACGGGCCGGCCGGCCATGGAGCGAACAACCGCCGCGTACACGGCGAACTGCTCGTCCTCACCCGGCGGCTCCTGGGCGTTGAGGAACAGGAACTCGGTGCGGAATAAGCCGACGCCCACGGCGCCGAGCTCCAAACAGGCGGCGACCTCCCCGCCAAACTCGATGTTGCCCCAGAGTTCGACGGTGCAGCCATCGAGGGTCGCATCCGGGCGATCGGCCTGGCGCGCGAGAACCGCGAATCGTTCGGAACGCTCGGTGGCCAGCCGTCGGTAGTGCTCCTGAGTCGCCTCATCGGGATCGAGAATGAGGAGGCCCTGATCGCCGTCGATGATCACGGTGCGGCAGTTGCAGGCCCGGTCGAGGATCGGACCCAGACCAGCCACGGCGGGGATCTCGAGCGCGGCGGCGACGATCGCTGTGTGGCTGGCGCGGCCGCCGGCCTCGGTGGCGAAACCGGGAACACGCCGGGGATCCAGCCCCGCGGCCTCGCTGGGAGTCAGGTCGTGCGCCAGCACGATCATGGGCGAGGCCAGGACGTCCTGGATCGGCTCGGGGCGGGCGCCGATCAACTGGCTGAGGATTCGCCCCTGAATGTCGCGGACGTCGGCGGCTCGCGCGGCCAGGTGGCTGCCAACGTAGCCCTCCAGTCGCGCCGCATAACCCTCGAGGACCTCGAGGACGGCGTGCTCGGCCGAGATCCGCTCGTTCTCGAGGCGCTGGCGGGCCTCGCGCTGGAGAGTGGGGTCGGCGATCATCCGGCCGTGGGCCGTGAGGATCTCGGCATACTGCGGACCCAGACGGTCGCGCGCCTCGATGGCGTCGTTCTCGGCGGCCTGGCGGGCATCGCGAAGGCCCCGATCGAGCCGCTCGAGCTCGGCGGTAACCCCCTCCTCGGCGATGGCTCGGGTGGGCAGGGCCAGGCCGCTGCGGTCGACGACAATGACCGGCCCCATGGCGATGCCGGGGCTGATCGCGATGCCCTGCAGGACCTGCATGGTCCGCGAGGCGGGGCGCGTCGTCGGATTGGCTGTCGCCTTTGGCCGCATGCCGGGCCCCCACCTGTTCAAACCGGGCGACGACGACCCGCCGGGGAAATCCGCCTGGTCCCTCCGCGGCGTCGCCGGGGACCCCGCGGCATCGGCGCGGGGGCGGCGGGTCCAGGGACTCATCGCCCAGGCTCCGGAGGCGGAGCGGCCTCGACCGGCTCGCCGTCCTCATCTTCGTAGAAGCGGGCGGAAACCAGTTCGGCCAGAGCCTCGATCGCCGCGAGGGCGTCGGGGCCGCGTGCCACCAGCTCGAGGCGGGTGCCGCACTCGGCGGCCATCATCGTCAACTCCAGCAGACTTTTCCCGTTGAATTCATTGTCATTATGGCGAACTCGCACCTCGCAGGGGAACCGCGACGCCAGCTCGACGAACTTCATGGCGGGCCGGACGTGCAGGCCCAGACTGTTGGTGATCTCGACTTGGCGGCAGGCGACCGTCGTATCCTCGCTCATCGGCAGCTCGATCGGCCAGGGCCGGGGACAAGCGGCCGCCGGATCGGGTCATCGCGGACCCCGCAGCGGCCAGGATTCGTCTTGTGCGTCACCCTTCGGGGGCGCCTCGCCACGCCGGCTTGCCAACCTCCGGACGCGGTCGCCGCCGGGGACCAGGGCCGGGCCTCGACGGACCGATCCGGCCGGCGCCGGCCGGCCGCTCAGACCGAGCCATTGTCGGCCTCCTCAAGCACATCGATCACGCCCTCTCGCGATTGCGCCTGACGCAGGAAGTTCACAAACCGTTCGTCCTTCAGATGTCGGGAGATATTCTCCAGGGCCCGCAGGTGATCCCCCGGCTGGTTCTGAGGAGAAACCAGTAGGAAAAAGATATCGACGGGCTCGCCGTCGAGGGCCGCGAAGTCGACGCCGCGCCGGGACAGCGCCACCGTACCGATCAGCCGCTGAAGAGTCGGATGCCGGGTATGCGGCACCGCCACCCCCTGCCCGATCCCGGTCGAGCCCAGCTCCTCGCGGCCGAGGATGGCCCGGATCACGCTCTCCACATCATTGTCGGCCAGCCGGCCGGCGCGATGGAGACTGCCGACCATCTCGCGGATCGCCTCCTCCTTGCCGACGGCCTGCAGGTCCACGACGATCGCCTCTCGAACCACGAAATCCAAAAGCTTCATCCGCCCCTCCATCGACGGGCCGACCGGCTGGCCGGGTCGCGCCCCGGCGTCGCCCCGCCTCCCTCGCTCGCGCATCGCCGCCGACCGCTCTCGGGCAGGACGCCTCCCAGGTTCGTCGGCTGACGCCGGCTCCCACCGCGATGCCCGGCCCTCGGCCCGACCCATCACCCGGCCGCATTCCCACCTGGGGACGCCGGACCAACGGGGAGCCCCAGGACCGGCCGTCCACCGCAGCAGCGGCCGGGTTAGCTGACGCCCCCCTGAGGCACATCCCCCTTATGATTCTGCACGCGCTCCTTGTAGCGCCGCAACTGCTGCTCAATCTTGTGCACGCAAGTGTCCATCGCCGCTTCCGGCGTCGAGCCTGCTTCGCGCGCCACAAAGTCGTGCTTATGCTCGGCCGAGACGAGGATCTCGATCTCCCAGGCATGCTTGACGTGGTCCACTGCCACCTCGATCGCCATCAGGCGGGCGAAGTACTTTTGCAGCTTCTCGGCTTTATCGTGCAAGTACTGCTGCTGCCCGGCTTCCAGACCGCCATGACGGATCGAAATCTCGATTTGCACCCAGAGGCTCCTCGCATAGGACTACCGGCCACCTCGTGATCAAACGGTCGAGGCCGACCACCGAAATTACCCCCTCCACCGGCGTACGGTCAAGACGGCACCGGTGGGCCGCGGCGGCAATGGAGGTCGCCTCAGTCCCTCGTTGCAAGTTCCAGACCACCCGGCTTCTCGCCGGGGGCTTTCGGACGCCCACGCGATCCCGTATCCTGGGCACCCTCCGCGCCCGCATCGGCCCAGCCGTTCGGGCTCAACACGCTTATTAAGCAATTCAGGGCGATGGAGTGCGGCCGCGTGTGGACCCAGCAGTACGATCCGATGGGAAGCTGGCCGCTCTCAACACTCGTCGCGGCGCTGCCGGTCCTGGTGCTGCTGGGCCTGCTGGCGACCGGGCGCGTGACGGCCTGGGCGGCCGCGCTGGCCGGACTCGTCACGGCCTCGGCCGTCGCGCTGGGACCGTTCGGCATGCCGGGCGACATGCCGGCGGCGA
>JAKAUH010001181.1 GCA_021818605.1 Planctomycetota bacterium | reverse complement strand
CCTGCGGATAGGGATGTACGGAGCGGTCTCGATCCTGCTCGAGCCGCCCACCGATTTTCTCACCATTCCCTCGAAGGCCCTGAAGGAGGTCGAGTCGGGGGCCGGCTCGGTCTATGTCGTCGAGGGGGACCGGGCCCGCAAGCGGCCGATCCGCCTCGGCCGCGACGACGGCCTCCGCGCCGAGGTGCAGTCGGGCCTGTCGCTCGACGACCAGGTCGTCGTCCAGTACACCGGCTCGATGGAGGACGGCGAACCCGTGGTGCCCGATCCGGTCAGCGAAGTCGGGGGCCAGGGCCCCGGCAGCGCGGTCTCCGGCGGGGGCCTCGGCGCGAAACGGGAGGAGTCGACGCCGCAGGGTAAGTAAGTCTCCGGCGGCTGTCCCCGCCGCGTTGGGCCGTCGTCGGACGGACCGACCAGGCCCCGCGTGGGGCCATCGCTGCGCAAGGGTTCACCCGAGGCGAAGCCCCCGAGCGCGAGGAGGCTCCTCCCACGAACCCGAAGCGCCGGCGATTGGGTCACCGCGAGGGCCGACGATGCCCACACAGGCGCGTCGGGATCGTGGAAGCCGCGCTCCGTGCGAAGCTTCCTCGCCAGCATCCGCAGCCGACGAATCCCCTTCCAGCACGGATTCCAGGAGTCGCCCCTTCAACGATCAGCCTGGCGACCCGCTCTCCTGGACGGGCCCGACAAATCGGCGGCTTGCTGAGTCTGTCACACGGGAACCGGACCGGAGGATGGGCCGCGAGGAACGCGGCCCACGACGGCCCCACGGGATCGGGCCCCGGATCGGAAGTCGGTCAGGCTCTCAGCCTGACCCAGTCCGTTCGGATCGGGCCGGAGTCGGATCGGATCGGGACCGCGCCAGGCTGAGAGCCTGACCGACTTCGGTCGGGTCGGGTCGGGTCGGGTCGGATCGGATCGTATCGGATCGTATCGGGACCGCGCCAGGTTCAGGGACGCTGACGAAATCGACTCCGGATTCCGGGTGGAAGCGGCCGTGGATCTCGGGGCGACGGGCCAGCATGCCGGTATCCTGGCGACAGTCTCGGCTGGCTCCGAGCCTTCGCGATGACTGTCTTCGTTCGGGGGCCGGGAACATCCCGGACATGCGAGCCGAACAAAAATCGCGCAAATCCATCGAACACCCCTTGACACACCGTGCGCGTCGCGGTATCCATACCTCCAAGATTCACCTGACCGAACCGATCCGCTCCCCTCGCGGCTCGCATCGTGCGACGGTCCGACCGACTCAGAACGACTCGTTCGGCCCGCTCGTCCCCTCCCGCCGCCCCTGGATCGCCTCCGGCTCGGCCACGCGGGCTCATCGTTCGTATTCGACCGATTCTGATTCCCGTTACGCGCCACCTCTCGCGCGAGGATCGCACCATGCGCCGCAACCGCCGCCGGTTCTCCGAGCATCGCCGCCTCCTCCTCCAGCTCCACGTCGCCGAGCACCTCGACGGACGCCTCGAACCGCGCTCCACCGTCACCCCCATCGGCACCGCCGGACTCGGCCTCGCGGCGCTCGTTGGCAGCATGCATGCAACCGGGGGGGTAACGCGGCGGTGACGGGCTCGGACCAGGCCATCGAGGGCCGCGCGATGCACAGGTCGGCGGCGGGGAATCTGGCGACGATCATGGGGTCGACCGGGCCTGAACCCGGAACGACTCGCGCACCGGGCGGCGCCGGACAGCCGGCCGCGGATCCCTCGTCGGGGTCGATCCGATCCAACCCGGCCTCCGACGAAGACAACGACTGGCTGACGCTTGTCCCGTTGACCGAGGAAACGGGGAATCCCGCGACTTCCGCCCCGTGGAAGCCGGCCGGCCGGGGCGGCGGTGGCGCGGCCATGGCGCCTCGAGGCGGCTCGGGCAACGGCAGCCAGGCTGGCGTCTCGGCCATGGTGAACGGCCGGATGCGCCGGCCGGCCGCCACCTCCGGCCCGGCGCTGCCGCCGACCATTCCCGGCATGCTCGGCGGCGGGCCGGTCGCCGGCGCGACCCCCAGTCTCCCAGCCCCGACCGTCACGCGCAACGCCGCGGCGCAGGCTCTGGCAGGCGGCGGTTCGGGCTCGGCTTCCGGCGGCTCGGGTTCGGCTTCCGGCGGCTCGTCCGCCTCAACCCTGTCGCCCGGGGCGATGGCGGCCACGACCACGATGGGCCGCAATACGGTCCTCGAGAACCCCAGCTCGCAGCCGTCGACGACCACCGGCGGCCATTTCGCCGGGCTCTCGTTCCCCTATTTCAGCCTGTATACAATTGACCAGTACAACGGCGTCGTCCTCTACCCGAACCAGTACCAGCAGGCCATGGCAGGCGGCGCCGTCAGTCTCGTCGCCCAGGTCGCCGGCAGCTCCAGCTCGTCGTATACTTATAGCTGGACCACTTCCGGCTCGGGCTTCTCGAACGTGTCCGGCGCGACCACGCCCAACCTTCAGTTCGACTGGTCGTCGGCCCTCCTGAGCGCCCAGGTCGACTCGGTCACGCTCACCGTCACCAACGCCAGCAGCCAGCAGGAGAGCCAGACCTACGACTTCGCGGTGCCCGTCTCGAACCAGGTAACACTTCCCACCAGCGCGAACTGGCCCGTGACGATCTCGCCGGATACGGTCGCCCCCGGCGCCCCGTCGATCGCCAGCCAGAACGTGTCGGTCGACTCGACCTC
>JAKAUH010000105.1 GCA_021818605.1 Planctomycetota bacterium | reverse complement strand
CCAGCACGCGGTCGGCGTCGTTGACTCGCCGCGCGGCGCCGATCTGGGCGAGCCGTTCCTCCGACTGGTGGCGCCGGGCGGATTCGAGCTGTTCGCGGAGGTTCTGCCGGGCCGGCTCGTCGGGGAGGGCGTCGCCCGGGCAATCCATCACCCTCCCGGCCTCATCCAGCCGCTTCTCGCGCAGGGCCTGGCCCAGCTCCGAGATTAGCCGCGTTCGGTCCCGCCGGTCTTCGATCGGCGCGGCTGGTCCGGAGACGCCTCGGCTTTCCAGGGCAGCCGCGAGCCGCTCGATCGCCGCGCTCGTCCGGTCGCCCCACTCCAGCCGGGCGGCATCCAGCCGGGCATCCCGGTCCCTGCAGACCTCGACCGCGGCAGCGATGGCCCGCCCGCCCCGCTCCGTTGCCCGGGCGACCACCCAGCCAGTCAGTGCGATCGCCGCGGCATCGATGACGGAACGAATCATCGCTGCGGTCGTCGCGGGCTCTTCTCCAAAACCGGTCACGAGTCGCGAGCCGCCCAGCAAGAATCCCACAAGAATGATGCCGAGTCGGATCGCCGGCCCGGAGTCGCCGGAGGAGCGGTTCCGGGGAACCGACGAATCGACGGCCCTGGACATCGCCGGGCTGGTTGAGGAGGATGCGAGCCCGTCAGACCGTGCGTTGGGGCCTTCCGGAGCTGGAGCGTCCGGGTTGATCTGGAACATCTGCTCGTCGAACTCCCGCGTCTATGCCGGTGGATCTCCGCCGGGAATTATTCCGGATCGTCAGCCGGCGGGCCAGCGGGAACATTCCTCGCGGGCTCGGTCTCAAACGCGCGAGGACCACATCGGGCTGGCCTCCTGCCGCCCGTCGTGGCCCTCGCTACGATTGTCTTGCGCTCCGACTTGCCGTGCCGGGCGGTGTTGTGTTGTGTTGTGTCGTGCCCCGCCCCCGGCGTCGAGACTCTGCTCCTCGTCCTCTGACCCGTCGGTTCAACCGCCGAACTGCTTGGCGATCCGGTTGGTGGCGACTCGTTCCTCCTCGATGATGGATTCGTCGAGGTGGTAGTGCATGAGGTAGGCGTCCTCGCCGGTGTCGAGGTAGTGCTCGCGGACAACCTCGGTGGCCCGGAAGCCGGAGACGCGGTAGAAGAACTGGGCGGTCAGGTTCGTCTCGCGGATGTAAAGCGCGATCCGATTGCGGCGTTGACCGGAGAGCTTACCAACGAGCTTCTGGATCATCTGGCGGCCGATCCCTCGGCGGCGGAACTCGGGGTGGGTGGCGAAGTCGAGGACGTGGATCTTGTTGCGATGCAGCTCGTAGATCATGAAGCCCACGATCCGCTCGCCGTACTCGGCCACCATGCCGATGCAGTTCCGCTGACGCAGGACGCGCAGGAATTCCTCCTCGCACCAGGGATATTCGAAGCTCGCGTGCTCGATGGCCAGGACCTCGGGCATGTCGCGCCGGATCATCCATCGGATGTGCACGCGGGTCAACGCCGGGGAGGTTGGAATCGTGCTCATCGCGCCTCCTTCCATGGGACGGAACGCACGGACGACGACCCTCTTGTGCCGTCGTGGGTGGTTCCGGTCAGAGCGATATTAAACCAGCGACTCCGGCGGTTTGGGTCGGTCGAACGGGAGACCCTGACGAGCGAAGGAAGTGCTGCGAGAGCCAGGCTCGGCCGGCGGTCCGTCGAGGCGAGGCGGATTCTAGCGAAGTCTCCGCTTGCTGCCAAGGTCCCTTCCGGCAGGACTGTTCACCGCCTTTTGCCCGCGATTTTCCCCACCAATCCGTCCCGACACCCGGTCTGAGTCCCCCGGGCCCCGCCTCCGGCACCTCGCCGCCAGAGCCATCTTTTATATCGGACCGGAACGCGCCGATCGTGAGGATTGCGCGGATCAAGCCGGCAGGATCGACGATGGGGCCGGAATCCGGAGTCGGGACGGGGCCATCGTTCCGTTCCCGGCTTGCCACTGGTTTATCTAAACCCGCGCGTGCCTCGGGCGCGATCGAGGGTTGAGGCCACGGCGCGCGGGCGAAGCGGCCGGGTTCAAAAGCGGCCGAAGTCGTACTCGGCGTTCGAGGCGTCGAAGTCGATGTCACGGAGCCCGACGTTGAGCTTCAGGTCGGAGTAGGTGTACTCCTCGACGAGCGGCGGGGAGGTCTGGGAGTTGCTCGGCCAGTCGTAGGCCTCGAAGCGGACGGGTAGGCCGAGCTTGCGGTCGACGAACAGGCGGACCTGGTGGAACATGAACGAGGGGCTCTTTCGTGGGTGGGTGGTCTCGATCAGCAGGCAGGGCCGCGAGCCGGCGAGCTCGACCTCGTCGAAGGCGACCCGCGACTCGGCGGGATTGAGTTCGGAGGACCAGCGCGCCTCGATGGTGTCGAGCAGGGGGCCGATGCCTGCCTGAGTAATCGGGTGGCGGCAATCCTCCATGGCCAGGCCGCACTTCGGGTCGAGGTTGAGCGTGCCTGCCAGCAGCCGCTTGATCCCGACGTCGTGGGCGACGACCTTGCCGGCGTTCTGTCCGTCGATGTAGATGGCCTCGCGACCGGCGGCCGGCTGGCGGAATCTCAGGTAGACGCTTCGGGGGCTGGTCCGGACCTTCATCGACATCACGTGCTTCGGCCGGAGGCGACCGTCGATGCGCTCGCGCTTGGTGAAGGTGCAGACGTAGTCGC
>JAKAUH010001090.1 GCA_021818605.1 Planctomycetota bacterium | reverse complement strand
GACCGGCTGGACCGATGGGCGGGAGCGCCGCCTGACGGATTACCAGGGTCGGATCGTCCTCCTCGACTTCTGGGGCCTCTGGTGCGGCCCGAGCGTCAACGAGATGCCAGGCATGGAGAGCCTCAAGCGGAAGTACGAGCCGCTCGGCGTGGTCTTCCTGTCGATCCACACGCCCGGCGAGGAGATGAACAAGATCCGCCGCTTCCTCGATCTCAAGAAGTCGCCCCTTGTCTCCGGGCTGGACGAGGACCTCGGCAAGGGGGGCAACTTGCGCGACGGCATGACCGCCGCTCGCTACGGTGTGCGGGGTTATCCGACCATCGTCCTGATCGACCGGCGGGGGAACGTGGCGTTCCACACCGGTATCGCCACCAGGGAAAACGTCGCTGCGATGAAGGCCATGGGCAAGGAGATGGGCCTCGATGAATCGAAAATGACCGAGGCCGATTTCCACCGGGTGCAGGAGGCCTTCTTCGGCCGGGAGATCGAGAAGGTCTTGCATCGCCCCTGAGCGGGTCGGTCGTTCGAGTCGCCCCGACGCCTCAGCGCGGCCGGGCCCCAGAACCTGCGCGGCGACTTTCCGGACCTCGCGCAGAGCGTCATGCGGCCATTCCCGCGTGGGCGACCACCGCTCATCCCGGCGATGGGCGCCGCGCTCCGCTTGCTCCCGAAGCCGAATCGTCACGGCCTCATGTGGAGGAACCCCAGGCCCCATCTCTCGATGACTGCGCCCAGCCACTCCCAAACCCGATGGACTCACCGCCCTCCATGCGGTACAGTGCTGGCTGAGCAATGTTGATCAAGGGTTGAACACCGGAGGCGCCGCGATGGATGCACCGGGGATGGGCCAGCGGCGAGGGTGCCGGGAGTTCCGGCGGGGCAGGGGGATCTCGCGCCGCGATGCGATCCTCGGCGGGGCGCTGTCGATGGCCGGGCTGGGATTGCCCGAGTTGTTCCGGGCTCGAGCCAACGCGGCGAAGGCGAAGGCGAAGGGGCCGGCGGGGTTCGGGCAGGCGCGGTCGTGCCTGTTGATCTTCATGTGGGGCGGGCCGAGCCAGCTCGATACCTGGGACCCCAAGCCGGACGCGCCCGAGGAGATCCGGGGGAGCTTCGGCACGATCGCGACAAAAACGCCGGGCGTGCGGATCAGCGAGCATTTCCCGATGCTCGCGACGCGGACGGACCGGCTGGCGATCATCCGGTCGATGAGCCATGATGACTTCACCCACCTGTCGACGGCGCACCGAATTCTCACCGGCCACCTGGCGCCGACGCCGCATTCCGACGCCGCCGGGCCGTCGCCGAACGACTGGCCGCACCTGGGCTCGCTGGTCGCGCGGGTGCGCCCGAGGCGCGGCGCCCTGCCGACGGCCGTGACGATGCCGTGGACCGTGGCCCACCCGGCCGCACCCGGCGGCAAGGCGCCGGGCCAGCACGGCGGCTGGCTGGGCAAGGCGTTTGATCCGTTCCGGATCGAGGGCGATCCCAACTCCGCCGATTTCCAGGTCGAGGGGCTCGGGCTGCCCGAGGGAATCACGGCCGACCGGCTCGACGGGCGCCGGGCCCTGCGTGCCCGGATCGACGAGCCGCTCGAGCTATCGGGCACCGGGCCGGCATCGTGGGACGGCTACTGCGAGCGGGCGCTCGACTCGCTCCGCTCGGCCGAGGCCGCCGGCGCCTTCCGGGTCGACCGCGAGGAGCCGCGGCTCCGCGATCGCTACGGCCGCCACATCCACGGCCAGTGCCTGTTGCTGGCGCGCCGCCTGATCGAGGCGGGCGTGCCCCTGGTGACGGTGAACTGGCACAACGACGGCATGAACTTCTGGGACACGCACGGCGACAATTTCAACCAGCTCAAGAATCGGCTGATGCCGCCCGCCGACCGCGGGCTCTCGGCGTTGCTCGACGACCTGGAGTCGCGCGGGCGGCTCGACGAGACCCTGGTCGTCTGGGTTGGCGAGTTCGGCCGCAAGCCGCAGATCACCCGGGGGAATGCCGGCCGCGAGCACTGGCCCCACTGCTACAGCGCTGTCCTGGCCGGGGCTGGGATCCGCGGGGGCGCGGTGCACGGCGCCTCGGACCGATGGGCGGCGTACCCGGCGCGCGACCCGGTCAGTCCCGACGACATCGGCGCCACGATCCTGCACACCCTGGGGATCGACCCCGCGACCCAGATTCGCGACCCGGTGGGCCGGCCGCTCCGCATCAACAATGGCACGCCGCTGACGGGGCTTTTTGGATAGTGGCGGCCCGGTCCCCGGCGCGGACGTTCCTCATCAGTCTCCGTCTGCACGCGGACCATCCGGGCGTGCCCCATCCGGGCGCGTCGCCGGGGCCTCGGCGATCGCTCGCGGCGATGATGACGCCGGCGTGGGCCTCGCGCGGGACCGTTGCCGCGCGCGGCGCCCGGCCCGATCGATCAGGCCGGGACCGACGAGCAGGGTGAAACCCAGGATCGACAGGCCGAAGGCCGCGACCAGGCCGAACAGGATCGCCCGCGCGGCCCTCGGGTTCCTTCGCCACCACGGGCGCTCGTCGCGTGGCCGGCGACGGCGGCCGCGCGAGCGGGATTTCCGGCGGGACGAGTTCCGGGCGTGTTCGCGGACCCAGGCCACATACGCCTTCCGATCCGGCCGCAGGGCGGACGCGAGCCCGGATCCGAGCCCG
>JAKAUH010001160.1 GCA_021818605.1 Planctomycetota bacterium | reverse complement strand
TCACAGCGTAAACCCGGTCACCGTCCCGTTTCGCGTCGGCCAGCCGCTTCAGCACCAGAACGCCAAGCCCCTCGCCCAGGATCGTCCCGTCCGCCCCCGCATCGAACGGCCGCGCCTCGCCCGTCGGCGAAAGCGCCGGCGTCTTGCTGAAGCACATAAACATAAAAATGTCATTAAATGTATCGAGCCCGCCGGTGACGACCATGTCCGAGCGGCCGGAGGTCAGCTCGAGCAGCGCGAGGTTGACGGCGGCGAGCGAGCTGGCGCAGGCGGCGTCCACGACGCAGTTGGTGCCGCGCAGGTCGAGGCGGTTGGCGATCCGCCCGGCGGCGACGTTGCCGAGCAGGCCCGGGAACGAGTTCTCCTGCCAGCCGACGTACGAGTCGGAGATCCGGCGGACGACCTCGTCGGCGGTGCCGTCGTCGACCCCCGAATCCCGCAGCGCCCGGCGCCAGACCGGGTGGCCCATGCGCGCGGCCAGGGGGATCACCAGCTCGAGGGTTCCGGTAACGCCGAGGATCACGCTGACCCGGTCGCGGTCGAGGGATTTGCCGGCCGGATCGCCGTACCCGGCATCCTCGAGCGCACGGCGGGCGATCATCAGACCCAGGAGCTGCGTCGTGTCGATCGCCTCGATGGCATTCGGCGTGATGCCGAAGTCCATCGGCGGGAACTCGACGGGCTCGAGGAATCCGCCGCGCCGGGCGTAGGTCCGATCGGGCGCCTTCGGGTCGGAATCGAAGTAGTCATCGGCCGACCAGTGGGTCTCGGGCACGTCGCCGATCGCGTCGACGGCCCGGCGGATACTGGTCCAGTAGCGGGCCAGGCCATCCGCACCGGGGAACAGGCAGCCCATACCGACGATGGCCACCGGATTGGGAACGGGCGCGGGATCGGACCGATTCAAAGTCTCTGCCCTTTCGAGGGTGCGATACTGGTTCACTGGGTCGAGCGCCGGCCCGGCGTCACCCGCGGCGCGGGCCGGCGAGCCCGTTTCGCCCGTCGAGGCTCAGCGGGGTTTTCTGTCCGCAGGGCGATCGGGCCCCGCCGACCGCCCTGCGGACGGAAAACAGGACCCAGACTCAAGTGCGCGGGATCTATGTTAGGCGCCGGAGCATCGGTTCTCAATCTCGGATAGCTCCAGCGGCCTCAGTCCCGGCACACCCGGCGGCAGCGGCACCCCCTGTGCCGCCAGCACCCGCGCGCGGAGCAAAACCGCCGCGCCGTACAGGATATTCGCTGCCACGCAGGCGGCCTGACGGTTCTCGGGTGGTTCGAGGAACGACCCGCGCACCCAGTCATTGAACGCCGCCATCGCCGGGCCGCACCACACCTGATAGTCCACCGTCCGCGACCCGTCGCCCCCATTGGCCCACTGCGACGACATGCCGAGATACCAGCGAAACACCAGTGCCATCTTCAGCTTCGGTTCACGCTCCGCCCGCTCGATCCGCGCCGGGTCGCGGTCGCGGAAATAGGCCCGCGTCTCCGCCCAGACGTCCGCGATCGTCGCCCGGAAGATCGTCCTCTCCAGATTGGACCGCTCCGCCGCCGGGATCGCCTCGAGACCCTCGTACGTCCGATAAAGCTCGTACAAACGCGCGGCTCGCATGGCGAACAACGTGCCGCGTTTCAAAACCTGGACCTTCACCCCCATCTCGAACATGTCCGCCGCGGGGGCCATCGTCACGTCCGCCTGCTGCGCCTGCGCCAGCATCCGCCGCACGGCGGGCGAGGTGCCCGCTTCGACACACGACTGGTTGACCGAGCCGGTGACCAGGTAGGCCGCTCCCATCGCCAGCGCCGCCGCGGCAGCCCACGGCGTCGAGATCCCTCCGGCCGCGCCCACCCGGATCGGCCGCTCGTACCGATGCTCCGCCTGCATCCGATCCCGGAGCGCCAGCATGGTCGGTAAGAGCACGATCGCCGGCTGATTATCCGTGTGCCCCCCCGAATCGGCCTCCGCCGTGATGTCCTGGGCCATCGGAATCCGCAACGCCCACTCAGCCTGCTCGGGCCTGATCCCGCCCGTGGCCACCAGCTCACGGAGAAACTTCTCCGGCGGCGGCGCCATGAACTTCGATGCCACCTCGACCCGCGAAATCTTGGCGATGATCCGATTGGGCGCCACGATCCGCCCCGACTCGTCCCGCCGGATCCCCGCCACGCGATACCGCACCACCGGCAGCGTGAGGTTCAGGAAGGCCGAAGCCTCCACCAGCCGGACCCCACGCCGCAGGTACAGGTCCACCGTCGCCGATTCCAGACCCGGCTCATTGGGGCTGTGAATCAGGTTCATCGCAAACGGAATCGCATCGCCGAGGCTCCGCTGCAACCGCTCAATTGCCCGGTCCACCGCCATCGGCGACAGCCCCGCGGCGCCGAACGACCCGAGATACCCGGCCCGACCCATCGCCTCCACCAGCTCAACCGAGCCAATCCCATTCGCCATCGCGCCTGACATGCACGCATAGTGCAACGCGTGAGCCGCCCGGAAATCGGCGTCCCCGAGGTTCTCCATCGAGCAGCCCGGCACCAGACCGACTCGGTCGATTCCCGCACCTTCCATCCCGTTCCCGATTGGTCGGATCTCCAGCCGCGCCGACGTCCTCACCACCTCGCTGGTCTCGCGGATTCGCCCGAGGGCTCGCTCCCAGAAGTCGATCT
>JAKAUH010000759.1 GCA_021818605.1 Planctomycetota bacterium | reverse complement strand
CGAGGTACGCCGCCAGCGGCGTGATCTCGCTCGAAGGGATGCGGCCCGACTGGCTGCTCAT
Organism: Planctomycetota bacterium; assembly: GCA_021818605.1. Taxonomy (GTDB): domain Bacteria; phylum Planctomycetota; class Planctomycetia; order Isosphaerales; family Isosphaeraceae; genus JAKAUH01. Next base: position 2,612 of record JAKAUH010000759.1, on the reverse strand, counting down.
CGACGACCACCTGCGGGATGGAATGGGATAGGAACGGCGTGACGGCGGTTCCTGGGGCGCAGCACCCCCTGCGGCGACCTCCATGGCCGCCTGGTCGTGGGCGTGCACGACAATCCAGAGACGCCCGACTCACCGCCGTCAATCTATGCTGCCGGGCGGTCAACCGTCAAGGTGCGGGATGCTGCTGGTTGTGGGGACTCGGGAGGATTATCCGCAGATGACGCTGATGGACGCAGATGAATTCGGATTGTGATCACCGCACCTGGCAGTCATTCCCGATCCTCTCACGCGGCATGGCCGCAATCTCCTGCTTCGCGACCGGACTTCACACCGAGACGCAAAGAAAACCCGGATTTCACGCAGAGTCGCAGAGAAGGCAGAGACGCAGAGAAAACCGGGGAATTGAAGGCTCGTCATCGCATGGAGGCTCAGAGCACCCTGAGACGCAGGGAAGATGTCCATCGGTCGAGGTCGGTCCGATCCATCGGGCCGAGTGAATGCCCTTTGTCGCCTACGATGAACGTTACTGGTCTCTCTCGGAACCTCCGCGTCTCGCCTCAGCGCTCCGAGATGGTCTTCTCTGCGTCTCTGCTCTCTCCTTGCGTCTCTGCGTGAAACTCCTCCTCCGCCAGACGCGCACGCCGCAGAAATCCTATGGAGAAAGATTCCATCTGGGTCATCCGCGGACCATCTCTCGTTCTGAACGAGTCAGTCGGTCCTGTCCTTCCGTCGATGACGCGCGGTATTCTCGGCATCGACATGCGCGTCAGCATTCGGCTCTGAGGTTCGCCATCGCGGCGCTGGCGGTCTCGTCCCGGTCGCCCGTGAAAAAAACGATTGAAAGGCCGGCGTCGGGCAGTATCACTTCAGGAGGAGCGACGGACGGCAACCGGATACTCGACCCTGACCCTGGCGGGCGAGCGTCGAGCGGAGGCACCGGACGATGGCGGCGATCGGGCGGCGAGCCGACGGCATCCTGGGGCCGATTCAGCGCGTGTTCGGGCGCGGGACGGTCTCGGGACTGTCGGAGGGTCAGCTTCTGGCGCGGTTCGTGGGCGAGCGTGACGAGGTCGCGTTCGAGGCGATCGTGTCGCGCCACGGGCCGATGGTGCTGGGCGTCTGCCGGCGGCTGCTCAATGATCCGCACGACGTCGAGGACGCGTTCCAGGCGACGTTCCTGGTCCTCGTGCGCCGGGCCGGCGAACTGCGCGACCGCGACCTGCTGGCGAGTTGGCTGTATGGCGTGGCGCTCCGCGTCGCGACGCGATGCCGGCGCGACCGGGGGCGTCGACGGGCGCGCGAGGCTGGAGGCGAGGTGGTCGACGCTGCGATCCAGGAATCCGACGACAGCGGGCTGGGCGAGCTGCGGAGCGTCATCGACGCCGAGGTCGCCCGGCTGCCCGAGCGGTTCCGGGCGCCGATCGTGCTTTGCTACTTCGAGGGAATGACGCACGACCAGGCGGCCGAGCGACTGGGCTGCCCGGTCGGGACGGTCCGCAGCCGGATGCACAAGGGGCGCGAATTATTGCGATCGCGGCTGGCCCGGCGCGGGTTTGGGCCGGAGGCGATGCCGGCGCCGGCCTCGATGGCGATGGCCGCGATCGCGCCGCCGGTTCCCCTGGAGATCCTGGCCCGGACAGTCAATGCGGCGGCGGGCGCGGCGATCGGGCGATCGATTGTCTCGGCCGGCGCGTCGGCGCCGGCCGTCAAGCTGGCGAGAGGAGTGCTGAGAACCATGATCATCAGCAGGTGGACGACGATCGCCGCGTCCTGCGCGGTGCTGGGGGCGCTGGGTGGCGGAGTGCGTGTGGCGGCCCGGCAGGATGCTGGCAGCGTGAAAAAGGCCGCGGCGCCGAGGGCCGAGGTTCCAAAAGGGCCATATCAGCCCCCGTCGCCTGTTGCGCCGAGCAGCCCCGCGCTCAAAACCCTCGAGGAAATGCAAACCTGGATCAAGCAGTGGGACGCGATCCTCGCCGAGAAGCAGAAGGTGATCGACCAGCAGCAGACGGAGATCGCCAGCCTGAAGGCGCAGGTTGCCGAGCTCAAGGGCCGCGAAGGCAAGGCCGAGTCGCCCCGACCGGCGCCAGCGCCAGCGACGGCGGCGGTGCCGAAGACCGAGCCGCCCTCGAACAAGCCGGCGAAGGATGAAACGCCCGAGGCGAAGGCCGAGGAGGGAACCAGGCCGATCATGGCCGACCAGATTCTCACCGGTCCATCGTCGATCGTGTCGATCTCGGGGGCCGGCGATCGGGTCGTGGTGTACTCGAAGGCCCTCGATCGGTCGCGCACCTACCAGCCGCCGCGCCGGATGAAGATGATCAACGCGACGTTCCACGGCGACAATGTCACGATCATCGCCAATGAGGATGAGCACATTCACCTGGTCAATTACAACGTCAAGACCGACCACTGGGACATCCAGGACATCCGCGGGGTGAAGGAAGGGGGCGCGTTCATGCTCGAGGGCAGGAACGGGCATGGGTTGCCCGGCATGCTCGAGGGCGTCCCCGGAGGAGAGGAGCATCTGCTGCCCTGTGTGTTCCGGGGCTCCGGAGTGACGCAGGTCGCCATCCTCGACCTCGACCGCGGCGCCTGGACCGTCCAGAACCGCG
>JAKAUH010000391.1 GCA_021818605.1 Planctomycetota bacterium | reverse complement strand
ATCGGGCTGGCCGACAGGGAGCTGTTCGAAATCTCTCGCTCGGCGACGACGCAACCGGATGGTCGGGCGAGCCGCGCTGACGAAGATGACGACCATCCGGCGCAGGGCAGGGGGCGCTGGGCGAAGGCCAATCGCCGCGACCTGGCGGCCGTCGTGGCCGCCGGGGGCTGCGCGGCGACGACCGTCTCGGCGACCCTCTGGGCGCTGCGGACGGCTTCCCTTGTTCCAGGGGTCATGGCCACGGGCGGGCTGGGAGGCGTCCATCGCGACGCGGCATCCAGCTTCGACGTCTCGACGGACCTGGACGAGCTGGCCCGCGCTGATGGGTCCGTGGTCGTCTGCTCGGGGATGAAGTCGATCCTGGACGTACCGGCGACGCTCGAGTCGCTCGAGACGCGGGGCGTGCTGGTCGTCGGCTATCGCACGGACGAGTTGCCGGGGTTCCTGACCAGGTCGGCCGGCCTGCGGCTGGAGCACCGGGTCGACTCGCCCGCCGAGGCCGCGCGGTTGGTGCGAGTCCACCGCGACCTGGGCCTGCCGGGCGCGATCGTGCTGGTCCAGCCGGTGCCGCGGGATTCCGCCATGGACCCCGCGCCGCTCGACGCGGCGATGGCGCAGGCGCTTGAGTCGGCCCGACGTGCCGGCATCGCCGGCAAGGCGCTCACGCCGTTTTTGCTCGAGGCGGTGCGTGAGGCCACCGGGGGCCTGAGCCTCCGGGCCAATTGTGATCTCCTGGTCGCCAACGCCCGGCTGGCCGGCGAGGTCGCCGCCGCGCTGATGGCGTGAAAACGGCTTCCCGGGCCGCGGCAGAGGGCGGCCGCGGCGAGGGTCGTCACTCCGGCGACGGCGGCGGGCCGATCCGTCGGGGCGACCGCGGAGTCACTGCCCTGGGTGCCGCGCCCGTCCGGCTGCCAACGGGCGATGATGCGGACGGACGGGTTGCTGGAGACGGCAGGATGGCCGTGGCCGCACCTGGTCGCTGGGAGGCAGCGCCTGCCTCGGAAGGACCCGGGTCGAAGGTCACGAGGATCTTCTCCATGTCGTCGCGGAACACGACGTGGTCATCGCGTCGTGTCATGCCCTCGAACGAGAAGGCCTCGGATCGGCCGGTCAGGATCACGTAAACGTCAAGGTAGAGCCGCGCGTTGCTCTTCGGATCCTTGTAGGCTTCCTCAAAGTGAAAGATCCTGCGATTGCGCGGTGCCCAGTCCTTCTCGGGCAGCCATCCGGACTGCCCATGTCCAACGGTCTCCAGCCCCCTGGCGGCCCAATCATCGTGGAGGCTCTTGACGAAGGCCTGGGGATTGGTCTTCCGGGGGTCATTCTTTCCCAGCGCATCGACGAAAATGATGTCGGGATTGTCGCGTGCCGGTCCCCGAATCAGGCGAAGCTGGCCATCGGGATCGGGGTGGGCCTGGAATTCCTGGGGATACCGCAGGTGGTAGCGCCCCTGGGGGTCGTCGTAGAGGATCCACGAGTTCGCCTGCTCGGCCGTGGGCGGCGTCGCGGGGAGGTTCAAGGGTGCAACCGGCCCGCCCCCCGACTCGGGGAGTAGCCGCCTCGCGAGGATGAGTTCTCGTGTGCTGATCTGCTGGAGTCGCCCGTTCGGGTCGATCGGTTCACTGCCCCGCCGGCCCATCTGGAGCTTGGCGATGTAGCCCCTGGCTTCGAGAACGCCAGCCTTCCGCCCTCGGTTCTCGCCTTTTGGCGTCTCGGCAGCGGCCGCCGCGGCAGGCGGCGGCTCGAAGACGAACGTGACCCTCGCGTCGAGTGTGACGGTACCCCGGTTGCTATCGATCTCGCCCGTGATCTCGACGACGGCCTCGTGGGCCGTCCCCCGGGCGGCCTTGTGGACATCGACCAGCGTGCCCTCGAGCTGGATATCGCCGTCCTCGGGCAATCGGCCGAGCAGCGCCAGGGCCCCGTGCCGCGAGATTCGCCAGGTATCCTCGATCCGCACCGGCCGGACCGCCGGCGGCATGACCGCCATCAGCCGCGGGAACGACGTCTGCTCGACCATCATGTCGTACTCGCGCTGCCGGATGGGGCGGTCCTTCGTCGTGCAGATGAACTCGGGCACCGAACCCGGTCGCAGGTGATACCAGACGCCCATATCCTTGAGGAGACCGGCATACTTGCTCTGGTCCGGGCGGCTCGCGGCGACGCGAAACGAGTCGTAGCGACGGACCGTGTCGACCACCTCGCCGAGCCGGCCCACCTTCGCCGGACGCTCGGTGTAAAGCGTCCGGTACTTGACCTCCTCGCGGTCCGGTGCGCCGGTCAGCTTCTCGGTCTCGATCCGCATCGTCTCGATCGCCCCGACCTGATACTGCACGATCAGGTCGGGCTGGTTCATGTCCTCGACGACGCCGTATCTCTCGCTGAACCGATACCGAAGGCTCAGCGCCAGCTCGTTCTCGCCGCCGGTCGCGGTCGCGTCGGCCCTGGGTTCGGACGCCGGTTGCTGGGCTCGCGCTCCGGCCGTCGCGAGGAACATGAGGGCCGCCCCGGCCATCACGGCGACCGTCCGCCCCATGCGCATTTTCGCCCCGCCGTCACGGCATCGTCTCTCGTTCATGATTCGTCGCCCCCGGTGCCCGTCCTCATCGATAGGGGTCAAGGCCGCGCGCCCGACATTGGCGACCTCGACCGACCGTATCCATTAGAGCATACC
>JAKAUH010000429.1 GCA_021818605.1 Planctomycetota bacterium | reverse complement strand
TCCCCCTTGGCGTTGACCTCGGCGACGAGCGAGGCGACCTCGGCGGGCGATGGAGGCCGGGTCTCGGTGGAGATCCCGGCGGCCTTGCCGAGCAAGCCGATGAGGGCGGGGTCGGCCTGGCTGTTGGCGACGGCGGCGCGGAAGGCGAGCCGGGCCGCGTCGGTGGGCATCGGGCGCCGTGCGATGGCGGCGGCGAGCGCCGCTCCGCCCCCCTTGTGGCTCAGGAACACCGCCATCAGGGGCGCGAGGTCCGCGCCGGCCGAGGCGGCGGCCGGAATGAGGATGGCGGCCTGATCCGCCGCCGCGCCCATATCGAGACGGGTCAGGGCGGCGACCGCGGCGAGCCGGATGGGGACGGGCTGGCGCGGCCCCGCCAGCTCCCCGATCGCCTGGCGCCCGACGCTGCCGCCGATGGCCGCCAGGGCGTCGATCGCGGCGTCGCGCGTGGTCGCGTCGAGCTGCCCGGACGCCGCGACCCGCTGAAGGGCTGTGGCGGCCGGCTCCAGCTTCCACGCACCGGCCAGCTGAATCGCCGCCGTCCGCGCCGGACCGTCGAGCAGTTGCGCCGGCTCAGCCAGCAGACCGGCCAGGCGGTCTCGCCCCTTGTCGGGTTTGAGACCACGCGTCGAGGCCGCCTCGAACAGGGCGGCCAGCGCGTTCACCCGGACCGGTGCCGAGAACCCGTCGAGCGCGCGCTGGTAGATGTAATCAAGGTCGGCGACGGTGCCGCGCTTGCCGATCATCTCGACGACGGCCCCCTGGCGCTCCTCGGGCACGCGACCACTCCTGAGCAGCCGAACCATGGGGCTGTCCGTCATCGCGGGCTCGTCCGCGGCCGCCGGCAGCGCCCCGACCGGTGCTGGCATCGCCGCGAGAACGGACCACGCCGCGACCGGCGACAGGGCCGCCACGATCGCCATTGAACGAAGACACCTTCGCGTTGCGAACCCGGTCATTTGCTTGCTCTCCCGCCGGAAGACTTGGCGCGATGATCGAGGGTCTTGGTGGTCTCGTTGAGCGTGTATTCCAGGTAGTCGTCCTGCGGGTGGAGCAGGACCTCCAGCGCGATCTCCTGCGCCTTCGGCACCGACGCCCCGTCAAAGAAGCTCAGGGCGCGGACCGCCTCGAGCCGGACGCGGGGATGATCGTCATTGACCTGCTTGCGCAAGGCATCGAGCGGGTCGGGCACGCGGTCTCGCCAGTAGCATAGCACCCGCGTCGCGGCGGCCCGCGCGCGGGGCTCGGGCGATCCCAGCACCGTGCCGAGCAGTGGGAGGTTCACCTCGTCGAGGCTCTGGTGCAGCCACAGGGCCTCGAGCATGTGCCGCCAGTACTCGGCGTTGCCCTTGTCGAGCGACGCGACCCACTTGCCCAGCGCCGCGAGGACCTCCGCCGGCGGCCGCTCGCGCAGCTCGCGGCGGGCACGGTAGCGCGTCCGGTCCTCGTAGACCTTCAGCAGCTCGAGCAGCTCGGGAATGCTCGCCCCGGCGATCTTCGGGCGGTCCACCAGCGGGCGACGGGTGTAGGTGATCCGCCAGATCCGCCCGTGGGTGTGGTCGCGGTTCGGATCGCGCAGCGAGTGCTGCATGTGGCCGATGAGCGGGTTGAACCAGTCGACCACATACAGCGCCCCATCGGGGCCGAACTGGAGCGCTACCGGCCGGAAGTTGGGGTCGGACGAGCGGAGCAGCGGCTCGACGGGCGTCCCGCTGAAGCCCGAGCCGTCCTCCCTGACCCGGTAGCGAAGGATCCCCTGGAAGCCGATGTCGTTGTTGAGCAGGTAATCCCCCTGGGTCTCGTGGGGGAACTGGCGGCTGGCCACCAGCTCGCAGCCGCAGGTCGGCCGCCACTGCATCTTGAAGAACTGCTTCATCCCGCCGTGCTTCCGCGGGTAGTCGACCTGGCCCGAGAACGCCGTGCCGTAGTAATTGGCCCCGCCCGAGGCATCGGCGACGAAGTTCTGGCCCCAGGCGTCGATGGAGTGGCCCCACGGGTTGGCGAAGCCGTAAGAGACAAAGACGTCGAATTTCCAGGTCCGCGGCTCCCAACGAAAGATGCCCGCCTCGTTGCACCGCCGGGGGCCGTACGGGGTCTCGACCTGAGTGTAAAGGAACGTCCCCTCCTGCCAGTGCAGCGCGCCGCCGGGGCCCCAGGTGTCGGCGTGCATCGCATGGTGGCTATCGGCGGTGTCAAACCCGTGCATGATCAGCTCGCGGACGTCCGCCTGGTCATCGCCGTTCGTGTCCTTGAGGAACATGAGGTTGGGCATCTGCGAGACATACACGCCCCCCCCGCCGAGCTCAAGGCCGATGGGGAGGTGCAGACTGTCGGCGAAGACCTTGCAACTGTCGGCCTTGCCGTCGCCATTGGCGTCGTCGAGGATCAGGATCTTGTCGTTCGGCTTGCGACCCGGGAGGTACATGGGGTACGACGGCATCGTCGTGACCCACATCCGGCCCCTGGCGTCGAAGGTCATCGCGACGGGGTCCTCGAGGTCGGGGAACGCGACGTCGGAGGCGAACAGGTTGATCGCGTAGCCCTCGGGAAGGGTGAACGTCTTCTGCTCCTCCTCGGGGGTGGTGATGTGCACCCGGCCCTTGAAGTTGGTCTCGACATGGGCGAACGTGCCGGTGTTGCTGTCGTCGATCTGGGGCGGCACGGGCTTGCCCTGCGCAATGTCCCAGATCCGCCGCTCGCGGTTCTGGATCATCTTGCGCAGCTTGGCGAACTCGGCCGGGAAGTTGATGATCCCGAACGGTGCCCGGCGGCCGCCGTAGATGTAGCAGCCGTTGACCGCGCGGTAGTCGTAGAAGAACTGAAGGTTTTTCTCCTGGACGGCGGCGTGCAGCGCCTTCATGTCGGCCTTCGTCGAGGCGGGCGGGCCGAAGAGCGCCCGGTCGAGGACGGGCGCGAGCTGGCGGTAGCCCTCGTCGCTCAGGTGGATGCCGTTGATGGTCAGCGGGTGCCCGGCCGATTTGTAGAGGGCCTGCGTCGGGTTGAACAGGTCGACGAACAGGGCGCCGTGCTTGCCCGCCAGCTCGGCCATGGCGTCGGAGTAGAGCTTGATGTTGACGTTGTTCTGCTTGCCGTCGGTGATGTGCGGGTCCTTCAAATCCTCGTGTGCGATGGGCGAGAGCAGGACGACCCGCGGCGCGGCCTTGCCGTTGTACTTCGTGGTGGTCGATTCCTGGAGGAACCGCTCGAGGTCGCGGCGGAACTTCGGCAATCCCTTGGGCCCGGCGAACGATTCGTTGAATCCGAAGGCGGCGATCAGGACGTCGGGGCGCTCGTCCTTGAGGGTATGGCCGTGGTTGTTGAAGCGGGCCTGGCGGGGCCGGAGCGCGACCTCGTCGGCCGACCAGCCGAGGTTGTGGACGACCAGCTCGAGCTCGGGGAAGCGGGCGTGCAGCAGGGTCTCGAAGTGGCCGTAGTACTGCATCCGCTCGGCCAGGGTGTTGCCGATGATGATGATCCGGTCGCCCTTGTGGAGTTCGAGGTGGTTGGGGTCGGCCGCGGCCGACGCATTCGCCCAGGCAACCACGAGCGCGGCGGTTATGGCCAGCGCGATCCCAGGACGTCGTATCGCTCGGTACGTCATCGAAGTTCTCGCCTCGGTGGAGGGTCGGGTCGGATCGCGACGGCCGCCGCGCCCGGCCGGATGCTCGGGCCGGCCTGTCCGCACCCGGCCCATCGCGGTCACGCGTCCGTGGACGCGGCCGATCCGCGGCCGGGTTCGGTGTAGAGGGATGCGAGCGAGCCGGCGACGGGCGGGGGGGCTGGGCAACCGTAACGTATCTGGTGTACCGCAGCTACGGCATGCTGTCAAAGGGGATGCTGCGGTGGGCCCGCGTCTCTGAAGACCGCATTCCAGGGAGCGTCCGACCGTCCGATCCAGGGTCCGGTCGGTCCACCGCACGCCATTCCCCCGCACGAGGTTGCATCGCGGTGCCACGCCGGCCGCACGCCGATTGGGCCGGAGACGAAACCTGCTATCGGGTTGACCCACCTCACTGGTCGGGTCGGAGCAGTGGCTCACCTGGCGGCGACCTGCGACGGGCGCACCCCGATCGGGTGTGACGGACCGATCGGTTGTCCAGGAATTCTGCCTCATGACGACCTCGACTGTGAGAGTCCCTGGGATTCGGTTCACGGTCCGGCGACGAATCCAATCGATGCCTCAGCGCCGCACGGGTCTCGCCGCGAAGTCGTAGACGACATAACGCTCGGTCCGGCGCGGCCGGCCGGGCTCGCTGGTGTCGAGCAGCACCGTCCGCGACGACGCCAGCCGTCGTGAGCGGCGCATCCCGTCGAGCCACGAGACAACGCGCGGGTCGGCCGGATCGCACAGCGAGAGGATGTAGCGCATCGGATCACCTTCGGCGTTGACGGAACGGTCTCGGTCCGGCGCACCCGACCATCGATGTCGATGCGGCGCGTAGATCGCCTGGTTACACAGGTACACAGCGACGTTCAGGTTGACGGAGTCCCATCCCGGCAGGCCGAGGTCCCAGCGCAGGCAGACCGGCGTCACTCCGCCTTGCGACACCTCGGGCCAGAACCGGCGGGCGAACTCGCGGGCCCGCTGCGCCTGGTACGAGCGGTACGGATGCCGCGCCTCGGCGGCCAGCGGCGCGACGCCGATCGCCGCCAGCACCGCGAGGCCCGCCAGGCCAATCCGACAGCGGCGCCGGGCATCGCGGACGCGCTCAAGCACGACAGAGCAGCCGGCGCCCGCCAGCAGGCAGATGGCCGGCACGAGGTACTGCACGACCCGCGCCGGCGAGCCGTCGGTCACCCCGCCGAACGGGTAGCGGCGGATTGCGGCCGCCGCCAATGCCAGGACGTACGGAGCCACGCAGGCCAGCAGGACCGACCGCCGCCGGGTTCGCCAGAGCGTCAGGGCGCCGAGCAGCACCAGCGCGGTGGTCAGCCCACTGCCGCCGCGCTCGCCGCCGCACGGATAGGCGAACAGGTCGCCGGTGTGGACCCGCACCAGCCAGCCGAACAGGGCCATCACGCTGTCGGACGGCGGGAACCCGGCGTGCCACTGCGCCTGCATCAGCGCCAGCGTCGCCGCCGCCTGGTGCCGGGTGAAGCCGAGGTAGACGACCAGGAATGAGGCCAACGCGCTGGTCGCATAGGCCGCATACGCCAGGCGCTGGCCCTGACCGCCGTCCCGCCACACGACCAGTCCCCAGACCGCCACGGCCCCGGCGACCGCGAATACCGAGGGATGCGACAGCCCCAGCGCCAGCGGGGCGAAGAGCGCCAGCAGCCAGAGCCGGCCCGCTCGCGAGGGTTCCGGCCGTCGCAGGCCGTCGAGCGTGACGGCGAGTACGACCAGCGCCACGAGCAGATCCGAGGCGTACGGCTTGACGTCCGCGGCGTGGCGGATGGGGTGGTACGACACGGCGAACACCGCAACCGCGGCGAGCCGGGGAACGCCCGTGAGAACCCGTCCGGCGGCGAAGGCGAACAGCGGTACGCTCGCCACCGCGCAACCCAATGGGAACAGGCGCAGGGTCCACTCGCTGAAGCCCAGCAGCCGGGTGGCGGCCAGTTCGGCCCAGAGGAACAGCGGCGGGCAGACCTGCCCGTAGTCGAGTGGGCGGAGCAGGTCGAGGAACCCGCGGCGCAGCAGGTTCACGCCGACGAACGCCTCGTCCCACCAGAGCGGGTAGTCCATGGCGTAGCGGGCCAGGCGAAGCGTCACGCCGATGGCGACGAAGCCCCAGACCGCGCGGTCGAGCCAGCGGGCCTGCGCCAGGGAATCGTCGCCGAAAGCCGTCAGGGCAGGGGACATCCGTGTCACAAGCCTCCCAGTAGGTGGGACCATGACCATACCCCCCGACCGCCCGACCGTCAACGCGAGTCCAGGCGCTTCAGCCCCGCCCGGCGATCGGGTAGAGTACCCCAGACCGGACGGCACGCCGATCACCGTGATGGACTGCAAGCGTGAGGAGCTTTGACAATGCCGAGACGAGCGCACACACCGTTGGCCGGAGTCGCCGCAACGCTGATGCTGGCACTGGGGGTCGCGACCGCGGGTGCTCACGCCAACGACGGCCCGAAGGTCAAGGTCAAGGTCGAGAACGATCTTGTTTACACGAAGGCCGGCGGCACCGAGCTGAAGCTCGACATTGCCGCTCCCGAAGGGAGCGACGGCCCGATGCCGGCCGTGCTGGTGATCCACGGCGGAGCCTGGCGGGCCGGGAACAAGCGGGATGTCGGCACCGTCCTGCGCGAGCTGGCGGGTCACGGTTACGTTGCGGTCTCGCCGCAGTACCGCTTCTGCCCCAGCGAACTGTTCCCCGCGCAGGTGCACGACGTCAAGGCCGCCGTGCGGTGGATGAAGGCGCATGCCGCCGAGCGGCGGATCGACCCCGAGCGCATCGGTGCGATGGGCTTCTCGGCCGGCGGCCACCTGGCGCTCATGCTGGGCGTGACCGGGGCGAAGGACGGGCTCGAGGGTGAGGCGCCGCCCAACTCGCCTGATACCCGGATTCGCGCGGTGGTCAACTACTTCGGCCCGGTCGACCTCGACGCGCCCGACATCCCCGAGATCTCGAAGCCGCTGGTGAAGGACTTCCTGGGCGCCCTGGCCACCGACCGGCCCGAGCTGGCCGCGAAGGCCTCGCCGCGAACCTACGTCAGCCGCGATGACGCCGCGATCCTGACCTTCCAGGGGACGAAGGACCCGCTGGTCCCGCATACCCAGGCCGTCATCCTGGCCAACGCGATGACCGCGGCCGGCGTGCCGGGCCGCGTCGAGCTGATGGTCGGCTCGGGACATGGCTGGGGCGGTGCCGAGATGGACCACACCCGCGCCGAGACGTTCGCGTTCCTCGACCGATACCTCAAGACTCCGGGCGACAAGGGCAAGGGCAAGCTCAAGAGAGCGGGAGCGGGAGCCGCAGCGAAGGCGAGCGCAGTCCCGGCGCCGGCCGCGACCGCCGACGGCAAGCCGGCGGCGAAGCGATAGCGAGGTCGTGGCCAGCGACGGGGTCATGGACGGCTCCTCAACTGCGAGGCCAGGCGATCTGATCTCTCGTGACGCGACGTGGGCGGAGCCCGGCTTCAGGTCCCGGCGCGGTGGAAGATGCTGGGCTCGATGGTCTGCACGGAATAAAGCCGGTTGTGGAGCATCTGCTCGAAGATCTCGGGGTCGCCGAGGAAGGTGGTCGCCGGCTGCGAGTCGCCGTTGAGGCCGGCCGGGTCGGGGCAGGCCTGAAGCGCGGCGATCCTGTCGGGCAGGGGGGGATGCGCAGGGTCGAAGCCGTCGTGCTGGCGGGTCAGCACGCTCAGCCGCATCGCGGTGTGGGTCTCGGGCGGCAGGCGAAACCAGAAGGCGCGGAAGAAGGCATAGAGGTTGAGCGATTCGTCGTCGGCCGGGTCATACGCCGCGAGCAGCTCGCGGAACAGTGGCTGGATGACAGCGACCTTGACGAGTGCCGAGGCCGCCGCCGAGCCGCCCGCGACCGTCGCGGAGAGTCGGTCGGCGCGGGTCTCCTGCGAGCGGGCGACGGGCTCGATCAGGCGCGACGACTCGCGAAGGCAGTAGCGGGCCCAGGCGCCCAGCGGGCCGAACAGGCGATGGCCCTCACGCTCGATGGCTAGCTCGAGGGTCTCGACGAACCGCGCCGACCGCGCGGCGCGGGTGGCGTCGCCGCGGGCCAGGTGCGCCAGCTCGTGCGCGAGGATCGCCCGCAGCTCGCCCTGGGTCAGCACGCGGAACAGCGGCAGCCCGATGATGAGGGCCCGCGACCGGCCCCACGCGACGACGCCGCAGCAGGGTAAGTACGTCAGGCGGACCTGGCCCGGCGGCCGGACGCCCAGCCTTCGGCCGACCGAGTCGATCATGGCGAAGAGCTGGGGCGCGTCGACCCGGGCCAGAACCGGGCCGAGGTCACTATCGGGATCGAGCGTCTCGACGCGGAACCAGAGTCCGCCCAGCCGGGCAACGACACCCGACCAGTCGTCCAGCTCGTTGCGAAGCCACGCGCCGAGCACCGGCACGAAGCCGCCGAAGGCCAGCATCACCACGGTGCCGGCCAGCGTGCCGGTCCAGTACAGCCGCTCGATCAGCCGGAGCATCCAGTTCCGCCAGGCCAGGCCAATGCCGCCGACCCGCGCCGCCGGCCGGCTCGCGGCGGACGACTCGGCCCGGGTGCGGAGTGCGGTTCGCTCGTCGGCATCGAGCGGGCGGCCGCAGCGGGCGCAGCGCCCCGAACGCCCGGCGGACGCCGGTGCGTCGACGTCGTCATCGGCCGCGCAGCGACGGCAGAGCCATTCGCCCCTTGCTCCCGCTCCCGCCCGGCCCATGCCCGACCTCCGCGACCTCCGCCCCGAACGGTCCGCCCCTGCCTCCACTGTATCGAGATGCGATGCCACTGTGTATCTCCGAGCGTTTACGGACCAGCCGGCCCCGCCCGGCGTGCGCCGCCGTCCACGCCCAGCGGAACGCCTGGGGTGGACAATCATGGGAATGCCGTCGCCACGGACAGCGAACAGGTGCATGGCCGGATCGCTTTGAGTGCAGGTCAGGGAGGGGTTGTTCCCTGATCGAGCGTGCGGGGCCCGCTGGCGACAGCGATGTGGACCAGGCGGTTGCGAATATCCTCGGCGCGGGCGTCGGCGATCAGCCGGAGCTTGCCCGGCCCCGTGGCCGGCGAGGTCGGGATGCCTTGTGAGGAACTCGCCGCGGTCCGGCGCACGACCGGCCTCGGCGGCCAGGAGGTACTCGGCCATCGCCTCCTCGAGCCGGCGCTCGCGCGTTCGCAACGGCGTCGGCGTCGGGTGTGATCCCTGAGGCTTGGCGGTCGAGGCCATCGGCGGTTGCTCCGGGTCAGGGCGTCATCACGGCGTCGAGTCAACCCTCCGGCTGCGGCGGCCGGGTGACGCCAAGCTGCTCGCGCAGGTTCTTGAGCCCGCGCTTGAGCAGTCCGGCGACCGAGCCGGTGTTGCGCTCCAGCCGGGCCGAGACCTCGGCGAGGCTGAAGCCCTGCCAGTAGTGGAGGACCAGCGCCTCGCGCTGATCGACGGGCAGGCGGGTCAGGGCGTCGGCCAGGTGGATCGCCTACTCGTGGCGCTAGGCGTGCTCGCTGGGCGTCGGGCCCTCGGCGGCCAGCCACTCGCCCAGCCGCACTGAGGACTGCGCCAGCTCGTGATCGAGCGACCGCTCGCGGGACGCGTCGCGCTTGAGCCGGCCCTGAGCGCGAATGGCATCCGCGACATTGCGTGCCAGGATCGTGCGCAGCCACGCGGCCCACTCGCCATCGCTGCCGCCCCGGAACTGCTCGCGCTTCGGGTACGCTTCCTCGTACGCCTCGAGCAAGCTCTGCTGCACCAGGTCGGAGGCATCCAGCTTGCCCGCCGGGCGCGCGCCAACCTGCACCCTGGCCAGCAGCCGCAGGTCGTTGCGGTATCGCTCGAGCGCCTCGCCACCCGGGAAATCGTCGTGCGCCTCGACCATCGCGGGCTCCCGGCAGGTCGCTGTCATCCATCCCTCCCATCGAGCTCGCCGCCCGATCGCCTGACTCCATCTTCGCCCGGCGGCCATACCCGGCTCAAGGACGTGGGCCGGATCGGGGCGGTCGACCTGGGCCCGAGGGCGACGGGTCGAGCCGGCGGCGCGACGCCCGCCGGCGCACGGCGGGCCGGGCCGAGCATCCAGCCGGCCGCGAGCGCCACGGCCAGCAGGAACGCCGGCAACGACGCGTTGGTCAGCATCCGTTCCAGCATCTTGCGGAGCGGGAGGAGCGCTGCGGCCTCGCGGTCGTTGGGTTCGTTCCTGGTTTTTTGGACGGCGTTGCTGGGTTCGTTCCCCCGATTCGCGGGGGCGTTGGGTTCGTTCCTGGTTTTTTTTGACGGCGTTGCTGGATTCGTTCCCCCGATTCGCGGGGGCGGCGTTGGGTTCGTTCCTGGTTTTTTTGACGGCGTCGTTGGGTTCGTTCCCCCGATTCGCGGGGCCGGCGTTGCTCTCCCGGGGGGTTACTGGTTCGGACGCAGCGGGCCGGGTGGAACGGGCCGGGTCGGTGTGCCCGGCGGACGGTCCGATTGGCCGGAGCCGGGGAGCGATGGATTCGCGATTCCACCGAGGTTTCTCAATCGCTCGGAGCCGGCGGGGCTCCTGCCGGGCCGAGGGGAAAGGCGGTAACGACGCCTCTTCCGGCCGGGCGCCGGGCCGCGCCGACGGGTTCGCGGAACGGTACGCGGCGGTCGGCGCGGGCGAGGCCGCCGACGCGGGCGAACTGGCCGGGGCCGGGTCGATCGGCGCGGTCGGGACCGGCGCGGCCGGGCTGGCCGGAGCCGGGTCGGTCGGTCGGGCCGGTGGCGCGGCAGGCGGCGCGGTTGCGACGGCAGGTGCGGTTGCGTCGGCGGATGCGGTTACGCCGACAGGCGCGATCGAGACAGCGGCGGGCAGTTCCGGGTTCGGGTTCGGCTCCGAGTTCGGGTTCGGCTCTGGCTCCGGGTTCGGCTCTGGTTCCGTTGCGGCCGGGGGCGTGGTGGTCGTGACCCTGGAGTGGAGGGGCGGGGCCGGCGCGTCGGCCTCGGGCTCGCCGGCCTCGCGCTGGCGGCGGCGGAGGGTGTCGAGGATGCGGAGCAGCGTTCGGTTGTTGGAATCCTGGTGGTTCCGCAGCCGGTTGCCGGTTGGCGAGTCGTCGAACTCGGCCTCGGCCGCGGCGGCGGCGCCGCGGCGCTCGAGTAAAAGCGCGAGCAGTCCCTCGAGCCGCTCGACCTCCGCGCCGGCCAGGGCCAGCAGGACCTGGCTGGCGGCCTCGGGATCGGCCGGGCGCAGGGCGGCCAGGTCCCGGCCGTTGAGCCGTTCGTTGATCCGCGTCCGCTCGTCCGGGGTCAGCTCGTTGGTGAGGTCGTTGAGCGCCGAGGGCTTCTCGGGCTCGAGGACCGAACAGGCGAGGTAGATGTCCATCACGCGACGATCGTCGGCCGCGTCGAGCGGCTGCCGGC
This sequence comes from Planctomycetota bacterium, assembly GCA_021818605.1. Taxonomy (GTDB): domain Bacteria; phylum Planctomycetota; class Planctomycetia; order Isosphaerales; family Isosphaeraceae; genus JAKAUH01. Next base: position 2,786 of record JAKAUH010000429.1, on the reverse strand, counting down.
CCAGCAACCGGATCGCGCGCAGGCGGTCGGGCGGCTGCCACCTGAGGCCGCCCTCAATCAGCGCGGTCAGGTTCGTCCAGCGATCGATCATCCAGGCGCAGCCCAGCGGCAGCGACTCGAGCCGATGGATCAGGACCTCGGGCGCATCGGGATAGTGGGCGTCCTCGGTCCACGACACCCGGGCCGGGTCGAGGGTCGTCGGTAGGAAGTGGGGATAGAGCGCGATCGGCCCGCACTGATCCCAGAACAGCCGCCGTCCCAGCCGGGCGACGAGCTCGGCCTCGTCGCCCGCTTCATCCGTGCCCGCGCTGGACCGCGCCGCCTTGAGCCGCATCGCACAGGCCCGATCGACCCGCTCGACCTGCCACGAGACGTTGACCGCGCGCCGGACGAGGAACCGATCGACGTCGTCCTTCGGCTCGAAGATCCGCTGCCACTCGTCGTGCCGCGCCTGGAGTGCCTCCGGGTCCTCGCCCGGTAGTACCGGCTGCTCGGCCCACATTCCATGCTTGACGGCATTGAATCGCGATTTCTGCTTTCCCTCGGCGGAGCGAGGCCCGGTGCTTTTCTGGGCGTTGCGTCGGTTGGCCTCGATGCGGGCGGCGGAGGGTCCGTTGGTGCTGCTCATGGCGTCTGTTTCCCTTCGTCGGGAGGGTTTCACGGGTCGAGAGGGGAGTCAGAAGGGCGGTTTGGGTCCAGATTCTCGTGGTTGCAGGAAAAGTGTTGCCAGTTTCCTACACAAAGATTATGGGAAACTTTTTGGGGGTTGATGCGGGTTTCTGGAAATTTTTTTCGGGATTGTCGATTGGAGGGCGCTGGCCGCCGATGGCCGGAGAGCCTGGGAGGGTCATTGTTCACGAGTCGAGGATCAGACACGACAAAGAACAGGCATAGTGCCGACAACAGCACACAGCCTCGCAACCATGAAAGCTTGACACAACGAAAAAGTGCCTGTCCTTTGTGCCCTTTGAAAAAGTGCCTGTCCTTTGTGCCCTTTGACACAACGAAAAAGTGCCTGTCCTTTGTGCCCCTTTGTGCCCGTCCTGACACAACGAAAAAGTGCCTGTCCTTTGTGCCCGTCCTCGACAAAGAACAGGCATAGTGCCGACAACAGCACACAGCCTCGCAACCATGAAAGCTTGACACAACGAAAAAGTGCCTGTCCTTTGTGCCCTCAGCCTCGCAACCATGAAAGCTTGACACAACGAAAAAGTGCCTGTCCTTTGTGCCCTTTCCTTTGTGCCCTTTCAAAAAGTGCCTGTCCTTTGTGCCCTTTCCCATGGGGGTCAAGTCTGGTTCAATGTCGGCGGAATCGTCTCTGAGACCCACTCGCCGTGCGTACCTCGGCGGAGTGCCACTCGGCCGCCGATCGTCGCGGACCGGGTCGATCCGGATCGCGGGCAAAAGAGCGGGCGGGCCGGCCGAACCGAACAGGACTTTTGTTGGAGCCGGCTCTGTCCGGCGACCGGGCGGGCCGGGCCGACACGGCTCCTTTCCTGCCCCGCCGGGGACGACGCCGGGCCGGTGGGCCGGCGGGCGACGGCCGGCCCGAGACCGGATCAATCGGCCCCGGTCGGGACCACTGGCATGGTCCTGGGGCGATGTCACCGTCCCGGCCATTAGGTGGTCGTGAGGATCGAGGCCGGGTAGAATGGGATCGGACGATGATTCCCAACCCCGCGGGTTGACGGTCGGATGATCCCCCCTCTTGACGACGATGGCTATCTGCCGCCGGGGGTTCATCCGGCTGAGCTCGATGAGGTCGAGGCTCGGTTCGGGCGAGAGTCGGAGCTGCGACGGGTCGAGATGGAATCGATTCGCTGGCTTACAAACCTGGCGAGGCGTGCGGGAGTCCGGCGCATCGTCATCAACGGGAGTTTCACGACGGCCGTGCTCGAGCCCAATGATGTGGATTGTGCCCTGCTGATCGGGCCGGGCTTCCCGCAGGATGCGAAGGCGGAAGAGGAATTGATCGAAGGATTGCCCTTTCTCGATATTCACCTGGTGAGGCAAGACGGCTGGGATGAGCTGGTGGGGAAGATCTTCGCCACCGACCGTCGCCGTAATCCCAGGGGCATGATCGAGGTAATCTCATGGAGCTGAAGGACGAGCGCGAGCTCGAGGTGACCCGCGAGAAGCTCCGTTCGCTGGAGGCGCGCTACCAGGCGGTCAGCCAGGATCCGGGGGATGATGCCCACATCCAGGAGCTCACCCTGCGTTCGCTCAAGCGGATGATCAATCAGATGAAGGAGGAGATCGCGCGCTACGAATCGCGGCGGTCGCCGCGCGCGAGCCAGTCGGCCGCCGAACCCGCAAGGACATGAACGGCGCCCATTTTTGCACCCTCTGACCGCAACAAAGAGTCCTGACCGCTTTTACACCTTTGACCTTTAAAAAGGGGGCCAACCCCTTTTACATGTCAAGTGCGGCGTCCCACAGCCCGAGGCTCGTGAAACCTTATGGCGAAGATTCGGCAGGCCAGGCCGCGGCCGACAGTCAGCGAGGCACCCGCGGAACTGCCGCCGGGGGTGAAGCTGCTCCGCACGCTCGAAGGGCATACCGGCGCGGTCCCTGGCTTGGCGTTTGATCCGCGGGGCGGGGTGCTGGCCAGCGGGAGCGCTGACAGGACGGTGAAGCTCTGGGACGTGGAGAGCGGCACGCTGCTCCGCACGCTCGAGGGGCATGCCGACACGGTCTTTAGCGTGGCGTTTGATCCGCGGGGCGGGGTGCTGGCCAGCGGGAGCGCTGACAGGACGGTGAAGCTCTGGGACGTGGAGAGCGGCAAG
>JAKAUH010000621.1 GCA_021818605.1 Planctomycetota bacterium | reverse complement strand
GTGCTCGCTGACGATCCTCTTGTTCCTGGGACGCTGGCAGATGACGGCCATCGCCGTGATGACGATCCCGCTGTCGGTCCTGTCGGCAATCATCTTCCTGTACCTGGCCGGGCAGACGATCAACGTGATGACGCTCTCGGGGCTGGCCGTGGCCATCGGTCCGATGGTCGACAGCGCCATCATCTGCCTGGAGAACACCGACCGATACCTGGAGAAAGGGGTCCCCTCGGACGTGGCGGCGCTGAAGGGGGCCAGCGAGGTCGCGCTGCCTGAACTGGTCTCCAGCCTCTGCACCTTCCTGGTCCTCACCCCCCTGGCCGTGATGCCAGGCATGACCGCGTTCCTCTTCGGCCCCCTGTCGTTGTCGGTGATCTTCGCCATGACGACGGCCTACATCCTGTCGCGATCCCTGATCCCAACCTGCGCCGCGGCCTGGCTCAAGCCCAAGCAGGAACAGGATTCGGACCAGAGGCGCCAGCGCGGCATCATCGGACGGGCCTTCGACCGCTGGCAGCGACTCATCGACGTCGGCATCAAGAAATACGGCCGGATGCTCGACTGGGTGCTCGATCACAGCATGCTCACCGTCGTCGTCGCCTATGGCTTCCTCCTCCTGGTCCTCATCGTGTTGACGCCGCCGCTCCGCCGTGAGTTCTTCCCCCAGGCCGACGCCGGCTCCTTCGAGATCTACGTCCGCGCACCCAGCGGCACCCGGCTCCGCGTGACCAACGAACGGATCGCCGAGGTCGAGAAATTCATCAAGGAACACATCCCTCCCGAGGACCTCAAGCTGATTGTCTCGGAAATCGGCGTCACACCCGACTGGTCCAGCGCCTACACCCAGAACGCCGGCAAGATGGACACCATCGTCCGTGTGCAGCTCACTGAGGAACGGCACAAGGGCTCGTACGAGTACTCCGACCAGCTCCGCCAGGTCTTCCCCCGGCAAAGGCAATTCCACGACCTGGAATTCTCCTTCAACGCCGGCGGCATGATCCGGGGCGCGCTCAACGAGGGCAAGTCCGCGCCCATCAACATCCGCGTCAAGGGCAAGGAGCAGAAAGCGGCGCACCGGATCGCCGACGCCATCCGCCGCAAGGTGGCCAACATCGACGGCGTGGTTGACTGCCGGATCATCCAGCGCCTCGATTATCCCGAGTACGTCATTGAGGTCGATCGCGCCAAGGCCGCCGACCTCGGCCTCACCCAGGAGGAGGTCATGAAGTGCGTCATCGGCGCATTCAACTCAAGTATCCAGTACAACAAGACCAACTTCTGGATTGACGAGAACAACGGCAACCAGTATTTCGTCGGCGTTCAGTACCCGCAGGCGAGCGTTGAGTCGGTCCAGACTCTGCTCGATGTCCCAATCACCGGGGTTAACCAGATCAAGCATGACCATCGAGTCGAGGTCAAGTCGCAGTACAACATCATCCCCGGCCTCGAGCGATCCGACGACCACAAGAACCCGGCTCCGGTTCTGCTCAGCAGCCTGGTCAAACTCAGGCGCAGCAGCATCCCGACGGAGATCACCCACCAGGAGATCATGCCCACCATGGACCTGAACGTCGGCGTCTCCGGCCGCGACCTCGGCCATGTCGGCGCTGATATCTACAAGGTGGTCAACGGAAACTTCGGCCGACTCCAGACGAATAAATCCTCCAACGAAGGAGGCGCCACCACCTGGGACGCCTTTGACCCCGCCACCGAGGATCATCAACTCCTGCAAGGGACGACGATCGTCCTCAGCGGCGAGTACTCGCGGATGATGCAGATGTTCCACAACCTCTCCACCGGCCTGTCGCTGGCGGTGATCATCATCTATTTCACCACGGTTGCCCTGGACAAGTCGTTCCTCGTGCCGTTCTGCGTCCATTCCGCCGTGCCTCTGATCCTCATCGGGATCTGGCCCATGCTCTACTTCACAGGGACATCCCTCAACGTCCAATCCCTGCTCGGGATCATCTTCAGCATCGGAATCAAGATCGCCAACACGATTCTGATGACCGACCTGGCCCAGCACTTGAGGAAGAACGAGGGTCTCTCGCCGCGAGACGCAATCCGCAAGGCGGCTGAGTTGCGAGTCCGACCGGTGTCGATGACGGCCCTGGCGGCCTTCTTCGCCTTGATCCCGACGGCGCTGGCGCTCGAGACGGGTAGCGAGGCGAACGCGCCGCTCGGCCGCGCCATCCTGGGCGGCCTCCTCGCTGGCGAGCCGGCGACGCTGTTCGTCGTCCCGGCGTTGTATGTTCTGATGATCCGTGGCAAACCCTCCGAGCCACGCGACCCCGCGAAGGCCGAGCGCGAACTCGCGGGCGAAGAGCCGGACAACGATTCCGAAGCCGCCTGATTCACGAGTTTGCTGATAGATTCGTGTCGATCGCCGCCGGATCGTGATCCAATCCCGCTGCGAGAGTTGAGCCGCCCTCGTCCTCCGTGAGCCGTGGTCAGTGGTCAGCAGGAACAGGGCTCACGGACATGAGGTCCAATCCGTTCGGACTCATTTCCGCTGACCTTGATCGGAATCGAACCGAGGGTGGTGACGTCGGGTCTGGCCCAGGCTGGACCGAGGCCATGACCGAGCAGACCTTCCTTCTCGGAAGGATCGCGTGAGATGGGGATCGCTGTAAAAAAAGACAGGCCGCCCTGGAGCCTGGTGGGGCTCCTGGGCAGCCTGTGG
>JAKAUH010000897.1:6377-13815 GCA_021818605.1 Planctomycetota bacterium | reverse complement strand
TGCCGTCAGAGATCTGATCGTCCATCTTGTCGGGATGGCCCATCGACACAGATTCACTGGTAAACAGGTAACGGTCGTGATGCGACACGAAGAGATTCTCCTACACGGTCGTTCGTCGATGTCCCGGCGCGGCGACGCGACGGCCCGGCCCGGCGTCCGTGGATGAACCGGCGTCCCGGAGCGTCTATTGGAGCCATCGATTCTAGCAAGGCCCGGCGCACTTGGGAAGCGATCCACGCCGCTCCATGCCCGCATGAAATCCGTCACTGTGTATCGAATTCGCCCGTGCCGCCGTCGCCGCTGGTGCCGGGCTCGTCGTCGGGCCGGATCTCCGTCGACACATCCCACGCCTGGTGCGCCTCCCGGTCGCGGCGATACCAGCTCCACAGGAGACGATGGGTCGCGTAATCCAGAAGCGCCTGCGAGCTGGGGAACTCGCACTCGGCCGGGTCGCCCCGATCGAGCAGCGCGCGGGTCGACGGGGTGATATAGGCGTCGTCGGCCCGGGCGCACAGATCCGCGACGAAGACGGGAAAGTTGTCGGCCGCCGACTGGCTCAGTCGCGCGCCCAGGTAGGCGTAATTCATCTGGTTCTCGACGATCCGAAAGGCGACCCGGGGCTCACGGCGGACGACGACGACCTCGCCGACCGGGTCGCGGGGGACACGCGACGCACGCCCGCGGCGAGCCGGCGTGTTCGGTTTCATCAGGGTCAGCGCGCGAATGCCCGTCACCACAGTGGATGGCCATCCCGGCGCCTGGACGTTGCGGAACTCGTCCTCCGCCGCGATCCGGCCCGCGCCGATCAGCTCGACGCGGTCCCACGGCACCCAGTGCGTCGGCTCGCCCCGCAGGCCCTCGGTGCGGAACCCCTCCGCCAGGCAGGCGGCGCGGTGCACCGTGCGGGCGGGGGCCAGCTCGGGGAACAGGTCCGACCGCCAGGCCTCCGCCGCGATGCGCAGTTCGTACAGACCGTCCAGGAGTTGCCGGACTTCCGATTCCTCCATTGGCCTGGGCCAGGCGCCGGGCGCCCGCGCCAGCCACTGCATGGCATCGGTCGGGTGCATCCCGGTCACGCGGCAGAACAGGTCGCGCACCGGATGCGGCTCCGCGATCGCCTCGAAAATGACCAGGCGGTAGCGGGCGGGCGTTGTGGACATGATTGGTGCGGACTCCCCAGGTCGGCGACTCGTCCCCTCGGGCGACTTGCTGTGAGATGACTCGCTCATCGTTTGCGGCGGCCGTTCGACTTCCCCGGCCGCGGCTCGTCCTTCTTTTTGCCTTTGCCCCCGGCGTCGGCCGGCCGCTTCGGCAGCGCGAACAGGTCGCCGACCGTCACCGAGAAGCCCGGCAACACGTCGCCGCCGTCGAGCGTCATGGACGCCGTCAGCCGGGTGAACTGGTCCGACCGCGTGTAGACATCCACCACCCGCAGCTTCGGCCGGACGAACCAGACCAGCCGCACGCCCTTTTCGAAGTATTCCCGCAACTTGTCGTTCATCTCCCGTGCCGTGTTGCCCTGACTGATGACCTCGACGGCAAGGTCCGGCACAATCAACGGGATCGCCTTGCTGGGGAATTCGCCGCTGGGCAGGCGGTCCCACGAGATGAAGGAGACGTCGGGAATCCGCACCAGGTCCAGGTCGAGCTGGATGGTGCCGTCCGGACCCGCCACCAGGCCGAGCGCTTGCGGAATGACGAAGTTACCGATCAGCCTGCCCAGGTTCATGGCGATGCAGGATTCCTCGTATCCCATCGTCTTCTCCAACAGAATCCCGTCGACAAGCTCGTAGAGCCGGTTCTCGTGGTCGTGGATTCGCTCGACGTCCGCGACGGTCCCGCGGCCCGGCGGCGGGTTCTGGCGGATGCGTTCGAACGGGATCGGCCCGAACTTGCGGTGGAGGTCGGCGACCGTCCAGGTCTTGACCGGCGGCTGGCGAAGTGCGGAGGGGGCGGCCATGGCGGATTGGGTTCCCTGGCGACCGATGACAGATGACCGAGGTATTACCTTTAATCCTAGCACGGCCGTCCAGGGCCGCCAATCGCGGGAACGGCCGGCCGGAGCCTGGATGCAACGGCCGGCCGCTTCGTGGTAGGCTGTTTGGCCGTCGGCGCCCGCCGCGACGGCCCGGGCCGGCGCCGGATCACGAGTCCCGGCCGATAACTCCGTCCCTTTGCCAGGAAGGGTCGACCGTTGCGCCAGATCGGAACCCTGCCCAGGACCCTGGACCCGAAGGCCTTCGCCGACTACCTGCTGTCGCTCGGCATGAAGACGCGCGTCGACGACCGCCCCGAGGGCTGGGACGTCTGGATCTTCGACGAGGACCACACCCAGCAGGCGCGCGACGAGCTCCAGGCGTATGTCCAGAACCCCGATGACCCGCGCTATCGCTCGGCCTCGCCGTCGGCCGAGGCCATCCGGCGCAACCAGAAGGAGCTGGAGAAGAAGTTCCGCCGGAACTTCCGCGACTCGTCGGATCTCTGGGGCAAGCCGAGCTTCCGTCAGCGGCCTGCGAGCACGATCCTGCTGTTCGCCTGCATCGCGATCTTCATCGGCCAGAACATCCCGGCCGGGCAGTTCGAGCATATTCCGACTGGAGATGACCTGGAGGAGCGGCTCCTGATTTCCAACTACGCCCTGGGGCCGGACGGCACCGTCACGAGCAATGGACTCCAAAAAATCGAGGCGGGCGAGCTCTGGCGGCTGATTACCCCGGCCCTGATGCACGTCAATCTGATCCACATTGTTTTCAACATGTCGTGGCTCACCTATCTCGGCACGATGATCGAGCTCCGGCGCGGCACGCTCCGGTTCCTGCTCCTCGTGCTGGCCTCCGCCGCGATCTCGAATCTCGGCCAGTACGTCTGGGGGGTGCGCACTCACGATGTCGCCCCTTTCATGGGCTTCTCCGGGGTCGCCTACGCGATATTCGGCTACGTCTGGATGAAGGGAGTCCACCAGCCCGAGCATCGGCTGGGGGTCACCCAGTCCAGCGTGAACATCATGATCGTCTGGCTGTTCGTCTGCATGACCGGCTACCTCGGCAACGTCGCCAACGCCGCGCACGTCGTCGGCCTGCTGGTGGGGATTTTTTTCGGGATCATGGGACTTTGATCGTTCTCTCGATCCGACATCAACCTCGGAGAAGGCCGCGATGGGCTCGCCACTCGTGATTCGCGATGCGCCGGCGGCCGCCGTGATCGGCGGCGGGTTCATCGGCGCGGTGCACGTCGAGGCCCTGCGGCGGATCGGCGTGCCGGTCGTCGGGTTGCTCGGCTCGTCGCCCGAGCGAGCCGCGGCGCCCGCCGCGCGGCTGGGAATCCCGCAGGTCTACCGCGATCTCGACGAGCTGCTGGCCGACGGCCGCGTCGGCGTCGTGCACATCGCCTCGCCCAATGCCCGGCACTTCGAGCAGGCCCGCCGGACGCCCCAATGCCCGGCACTTCGAGCAGGCCCGCCGGACGCTCGAATCGGGCCGCCACGTTGTCTGCGAGAAACCCCTGGCGACGACCTCCGAGGAAACATCGGCCCTCCGCGCTCTGGCCGAGTCCCGCCCGGCGCAGGCGGCCGCGGTGAACTACAACATCCGCTACTATCCGCTCTGCCGCGAGGTCCGCGAACGGATCGCCGCCGGCTCGATCGGCCGGGTGCTCTCCGTGACCGGCTCGTATGTGCAGGACTGGCTGCTCTACCCCGAGGATTACAACTGGCGCGTTGAGGCCGACGGCCGGACGAACCTCCGCGCCGTGGCCGACATCGGCACGCACTGGATGGACCTGGCCCAGCACCTGATCGGGGTGCCAATCGTCGCCGTCGCCGCCGACCTGGCCACGTTCCACCCGAAGCGCAGAAGGCCCACCGGGCCGACCGACACGTTCACCGGCTCGGCGGGCGGCGGAAATCGACCATCGGTTGAGGTCGAAGTCACAACGGACGACCACGCCGCCGTGCTGCTGCGATTCGACCAGGGCATCCGGGGCGCGTATCACGTCTCGCAGGTGACGGCCGGCCGCAAGAACCGCCTGACGTTCGAGATCGCCGGGACCGAGGGCTCGTTCGCCTGGGACAGCGAGTCGCCCGATCATCTCTGGATCGGCTCTCGTCGAGGGCCCAGCGGCGTCCTGCCCCGCGACCCGGCGCTGCTCTCGCCCGAGTCTGCCGCGATGGCCCACTATCCCGGCGGCCACGTCGAGGGATTCCCCGACACTTTCAAGCAGCTTTATATCGACGTCTACACCTGGATTACCCAGGGCCGCAGCGCCGGCGAATCGCCCGGATACCCCACGTTTGCCGACGGCGACCAGGAAGTCCGCCTCTGCGAGGCCATTGCCCAGAGCGCTTCGACCGATGGATGGGCGACCGTGGCCGCTCGGTAGTGGGTAGTGGCAAATGGCTGGTGGCTAGTATGATCATCCTGGGCGCCGGGCTGACCGCGATCAGAGGCGGTCAGCCCTTCCAGCCACTTGCCACTTGCCACTTGCCACTTGCCACTTGCCACTTGCCACTACCATGAAACTCGGCTTCGTCTCCGCCATCTTGCCGGAATACACGCTGGAGCAGGTCTTCCGCTTCGCCCGGGATGCGGGGTTCTCGAGCGTCGAATTGATGTGCTGGCCGCCGGGCAAGGCCGAGCGCCGGTATGCCGGCGTGACGCACGTCGACGTCACGGATCTCTCACCCGGCGCGATCGATCGCATCCGCGACCTGGTGGCGCTCCAGCAGGTGGAGATCTCGAGCCTGGGGTACTATCCCAACCCGTTGTCGGCCGACGCCGACGAGGCCGAACTCGCCGCGAGCCACCTGCGCCGGGTGATCGACGCGGCCCATGCCCTTGGCGCTGGAATGGTCACCAGTTTCGTCGGCCGCGACCCGGCGCGCTCGGTTGACGACAACTGGCCGCGGTTCCTGGAGGTCTGGCGCCCGCTCGTCGCCCACGCCGAAAGCCGCGGCGTGAAGATCGCCATCGAGAACTGCCCGATGCTGTTCACCCGCGACGAATGGCCCGGCGGCAAGAACCTGGCGACCACGCCGGCGATCTGGCAGCGGATGTTCAACGACATCAAGAGCCCGGCCTTCGGCCTGAATTACGACCCGTCGCATTTCATCTGGCAGGGGATGGACTACCTCGCGCCGATTGGCGAGTTCAGGGACCGGATCTTCCACGTCCACGCCAAGGACGCCCGGATCGACCGCGCGGCGCTCGACCGGCACGGCGTGCTGTCGTACCCGAAGCTCTGGCACACGCCCAAGATCCCTGGCCTCGGCGACGTCCGTTGGGGCGCCTTCTTCGCCGCGCTCGGCGACGCAGGCTACGACAGCCACGTGGCCATCGAGGTCGAGGACCGCGCGTTCGAGGGTTCGCTCGAATCCCGGCTCAGCTCGCTCGCCATCAGCCGACGCCACCTGATCCAGTTCTGCAACGGATGACCGGGCTCGGGTCGCAACGGACCGCCAGCAGCCATCGCCGACCAATGACTAATGATTAATGACTAATGACTAATGACTAAAGAGAACAATCGGATCGGCCTCTCGGTACTGATCCCGGTCTACAACGAGGTCGACAACGTCGGCCCCCTGCACGCGGAGCTCGACGCGGTGCTGCGTCCGGGCCCGTGGAAGTACGAGCTGATCTTCGTCAACGACGGCTCGACCGATGGCACGGCCGCGCGACTGGGCGCGATCCAGCGTGCCGATCCCGAGCATGTGCGTGTGGCATTCCTCCGCCGCAACTGCGGCCAGACCGCCGCGCTTTCGGCGGCGCTCGACCTGGCGCGCGGCGAGATCCTCGTGCCGATGGACGGCGACCGTCAGAACGATCCGGCCGACATCCCCCGGCTGATCGCCGCGCTGGACGGGGACGGCGGCCACGATGTCGTCTCCGGCTGGCGGAAGGACCGCCACGACGCCTTCCTCTCGCGCAAGGTCCCGTCGTGGATCGCCAACCGCCTCGTGGCGCGGATCTCGGGCGTGCCGCTGCACGACTTCGGCTGCACGCTCAAGGCGTATCGCCGGAGCGTGCTCGAGGGCGTGCGCCTCTACGGCGAGATGCACCGGTTTATCCCGATCTTCGCCGCCTGGCAGGGCGCGCGCGTCACCGAGCTGGTGGTGAATCACCGCCCGCGCACCGCCGGCAAGACCAAGTACGGTCTCGGCCGCACCTTCAACGTCGTCCTCGACCTGATCCTCATCCGGTTCCTCCAGCGCTACTCGCAGCGGCCGCTGCACTTCTTCGGCCGATTTGGCCTCTGGTCGTTCGGCCTGAGCCTCCTCAGCTTTGCCGGGATGCTCTATTTCAAATATCTGTTCCCCTGGCCCTACCTATGGTGGCCGCGGGACCTGCCCACCAAGAGCTTCGTCGAGACCCCCCTGCCCTCGCTGACTGTGATGTTCTTCCTCGGCGGGTTCGTGAGTATCCTGCTGGGGATTCAGTCCGAGCTGGTCATGCGGACATACTACGAATCGCAGCACAAGACCACTTATCTCCTGGACGAGGTGCGCCAGGGACCCATGAAGGAGGATTGACTCATGTCGACACCGACGCGACGCCAGCTCCGTTTCGCCAGCCTGGACGAGGTGATGCCCGAGGTCGAGCGCCTGCTGGCCGGCCACGCGACGGTCGGCGCCTGGTCGCTGGGCCAGATCCTCGATCACCTGGCGTTTGCGCTCGACCGGGTCGCCAGGGGCCCGGCGGCGTCGGAGCCGCCGACGGCCGAGCAGCAGGAGGTGCACCGCCGCTTCTTCGCCGGCGATCGGTTCCCCGACGGGATCGAGCTGCCATCGGCGTTCAGCCCGCCGCCGAATGATGATCCCGGCGCGGCGGCCGAAGCCCTCCGGGCCGCCATCGCGGCCTTCGCCGCGCGCACGGCGCCGTTCCCCGCCCACCCGCGCCTCGGGCCGCTCACCGGCGAGGAATGGGTGAAGCTCCACCGGATGCACTGCGCCCACCATCTGGGCTTCGTCGTGCCGACCGGCGCGTCGAGCTGACCGATAGTTCCAGCGATGTGTGGGCGAGGACACGGATCCTCGCCCACACATCCGCCGCGTGCCGCTTCACTCGCGGCTCATTCCGTCACCGGGGCCTCGATCACGCGCATCGATTTCCAGCGCCCGCTGCGAAAGCGGAACATGAAGCAGACCGACATCGCAATGATGTACACGGTCGCGAATACCCAGGGCCAGTAGACGCTCGCGCCCCGGCCGACCGCGATCGCCGTCGGGATCACCATGATCGGCCAGGCCAGGGCAAACGTCAGCAGCGAGACGAACCGCGTGTCGCCGGCCCCTCGCAGCGCGAACGAGAACGCCACGTTGACCGAGTCCGCCACCGAGTAGATCGCGACGCAAACCAGAATCGACGGGACGAGCGCCCGGATCTGACCGAACCGCGCGGCGTCGTGCTCGCTGGCGAAGATGCCCACGAGCACGTCCGGGCTCAGG
>JAKAUH010000897.1:0-6367 GCA_021818605.1 Planctomycetota bacterium | reverse complement strand
CGCGGCAATGATACACATATATCCGAAAATCCAGCGCAGCCCGGTATAGGCTGACCGCTCGGCCAGGTCGGGCTGATCGGCGCCCAGGCGCTGGCCGACCAGGATCGATACGGCTTGCCCCATCCCCATCATGGGCAGGAACGCGAGCATGTTGAGCCGGGCGGCCAGTGTCGTCGCGCCGGTCTCGGCCTCGCCGAGCCGGCCGACGACCTGTACGAAGACCGTGAACACCAGGATGTCGAGGAAAACCTGCACGCCGGCCGGCCCGCCGTATTTCATCAGCCGGGCAAAGAGCTGGCGCTCGAACCGCCAGCCCGCCAACGTGTGAAACGGCCCGCGATACCTCGGCAGGAACAGCAGCGCGACGGCCAGCAGGGCCGATGCCCACGAGCCCGCGACCGTCGCCCAGCCCGCCCCGACGATTCCCAGCGCCGGGAACCCTATCCGGCCGAAGACCAGGACGAGCGCCAGCGCGAGGTTCACCGCGGTCCCCGCCGCCTCGATTCCCAGCACGGTCCACGTCTGCCCGCGGCCCGAGAAGAACCCATTGACCGCCGCCATCACCAGCATTGGCAGCGCGGCGAAGCACAGGCAGCGCAGATAGGCCGCCTCCAGTCTCTGGAGCGCCTCGGTATGCCCGCCCAGCGCGATGATGCCCGGCACCAACGGGAGGAACGCCAGGAACGCGAGCCCGGCGAACACCGCGAAATAGATCCCCTGCCACACCGCCGGCCCGACCCGATGCGGCCGGCCCGCGCCGGTGTACTGCGCGACGAAGGTTGACACATACCCGGCCGTCACCTGGAGAAATCCGAACGGCAGCCAGTACCAGATCGCCGCCGGCAGCGACGCGGCCATCTCGAGCGGGTCATGCCGCGACAGCAGGATCGTGTCCATGAAGAGCTGGACGGTCATGAAGCTCTGGCTGACGACCAGCGGCAAGGCCAGGGCCAGCAGCTCGCGGCTTCCTCCCGCGCGGGGGTCGGGCTCCATGCGATCCGCTCGCGCTTTTGTCCGGCTCGCCTCGACCGCTGACGGGGCCGAATCAAGAGAACGCTCGGCCTGATCGTCGGCGGGCTCGGCGATTCCGATCCGACTCATCAATGCTCCTCCGAGGGCAGGGTCGTCACCACCAACCATCCCACCCTACCCGCCGCCCCGACCGGCCCGCCACCCGGCTTTTTTGCGGACCAGAACATCGGCGCGCATCGCTTCCCGCCACGGACACAGCGGCTTCGCCGAAGGTTCGCCGATCCCTCATTTTCTCCCGCCGCTCGGGGTCGCCAGTCGCCATTTGTACGGGGGCCGAGATCTCACGGCACAGGGCTGAACCCCTCCTCGACCGGCCCCGCCTCCTCGTCGTTCTCGCCCGGCGCCGAGGGATCCGGCTGGGGACGGTTCGCGCCCTGGCCCTCGCCGGCGGGGTGGGTGGTTTGCTCGGTGAACGGGTCTTCCATCGGCGCGTCAGCGTTCGTCTTCACGGGCTCGGCGCGTCGGGGTGGATCGCCGATCGGGGACGAGGACTTGCCGGAGGGGTCAGGGGTTCTGGTATCGTCGGGCATGTTTGGCTCCGGGAACCGAGGAACGCGAGCGTGGAGCGATCGCGCGGGCCGATCCGCCGATCCGCCGTCCGTACCTTTCCGCAATTCGGGCGCCGGCCGGGCCGGAGACCGACGGCTCAGCTTGCGAGGGAGGACTCGCCGCATGAAAGGACTCGTCGCCGCAGTGCTGCTGCTGCTCGCCACCTGGTCCGGGGCCGGTCAGGCTCAGGAACCCAGTCCGGCGAAGGCCGAAGCCGATCGTCGCTCTGCCGGTCGTGATGATGCCCTGCGTCGCGAATTGCTGGCGATGATGGAGCAGGACCAGGCCGCTCGCCGGGCGATGATGCAGGCCATCGGCGAGCCCGGGGATCGGAAGAGCGCCAACGACCCGTCGAATCGTCGGGTCCTCGACGAGCTGAAACAGGTGGACGACCGCAATCGCGCCCGGCTCCGCGCGATCGTCGAGGCCCGGGGCTGGCCGGGCAAGAGCCTGGTGGGCGACGACGGCGCGCATGCCGCCTGGCTGATCGTCCAGCACGCCGATTCCGACCGGGCGTTCCAGAAGGCGTGTCTCAGGCGGATGCAATCCGCCCCGTCCGGCGAGGTGGCGCCGACGGACATCGCCTATTTGACCGACCGGGTTCTCGTGGGCGAAAAGAAGCCGCAGCGCTATGGCACCCAGCTCGACGGCGACCTGAAACCATTGCCCATCGAGGACGAAACGCACGTCGACGACCGCCGCAAGGCGATGGGAATGCCTCCGCTGGCCGAATACCTCAGGTTCGCCCGCGAGGCGACGGCGAAGATGCGCGGGAAGAAGTGATAGGACTCGGCGCCCAGGGAGTGAAGCGGCCCGGGCCCGATGTCGCGGTTCTCGTGCGTCTCTTGGCGGGAGCGTCGACGCACCCGAGAATCCGCCCAACCGACGAGGTTTCGGCCGAGGCCGCTCGCAAGGGGGAACGACAGATGGCGGCGCGACTCTCGCTCGATGACAAGCTCGAGGCGATCCGCAAGCTGCGCGGGGGGCCGCTCTCGGCCGAGCTGACGGCCGAGCTGAAAAAGGCGATCGCGGACCGGTCGAACTTCGTGGTCGCGGCGGCGGCCGAGATCGTGGGCGATCAGACGCTGATCGAGCTGGCCGGAGACCTGGAAAAGGCGTTCGACCGGTTCCTGCCTAACCCGATCAGGGACGACAAGCTCTGCCGGGCCAAGATCGCGATCGTCCAGGCGCTCGACCGGGTCGAACACATGCGCTCGGCCGTTTTCGAGCGGGCCTCGACCCACATTCAGCTTGAGCCGGTCTTCGGGGGCAGCGAGGACACAGCCGCGCCCCTGCGGTCGGCCGCCCTGATCGCCCTGGCGCGGGTCGAGGGATCGCAGGCTCTGCCGCGGCTGGTCGATGCGATGGTTGACAAATGCAAGGACGTGCGGATCGCGGTGGCGCAGGCGCTGTCTTATTTGAACACCGAGGCCGCCGGGCTGCTGCTGCGGCTCAAGGCCCGGATCGGCGATGCGGATCCCGAGGTGCTGTCGGAATGCCTCGCCGGCCTGCTGGCCGATGGCGGCGCCGATAGCCTGGCGATCGCCCGCGAGGCGCTCGACTCGGAAGATGAGGACCGCTGCGAGGCCGCGGCGATCGCGCTGGGCAAGTCGCGCCGGGCCGATGCGTTCGAACCCCTGCGCGACCGCTGGAGCCGGTCGTTTTCCTCGGTGATCCGTCAGCAGGTGCTGCTGTCGATCGCGATGCTGCGGCAGAGCTCGGCGATCGACTACCTCGTCGAACTGGTCGGCACCGCGTCGGAGAAGGACGCCCTGCTGGCGCTCGCGGCTCTGAAGGTTCACAGTCACGACCCGAGGCTGCGCGAGCGCCTGGCGCCGGTCGTCCAGGCCACCGGTAAGCCGGCGCTGGTGACACGCTTTGCGCGGGATTTTCGGGCAGATTGAGGACTCGCCGACTGCGACAACGGACAACCAGGAGTCACTTCCGACGCCCCGCCGCTCCTTCAACGACGCCGATCAGGGCATTGGCTCGCGCCGCGGGCGGCTCGAGGCGCGTGGCCCACCTGAGAGCTGGCTCGGCCCCGTGCTCGCGGGCCTGGATCGCGGCGATCTCGCAATAGGCCTCGCCGGCGCGCCCGGATTCGGGGATCGCGGCGGCCGTCTTGAGAGCGCCGGGCACGTCGCCCCGCCGGGCCTGGACCGCCGCGATCGCGGCGAGGACGTCCGACTTCCACGACGCCGAGCCCCGGGCGGCGACGAGGGCCACGGCGCCCGCGACATCCTCGGCCTCGGCCCGCGCGACCGCGATCTCCTTCGTGGCCTCATCGGTCTCCCGCCCGGGGTCGCCGTTGATCTCGTGGGCCCTGGGGCCGATGCCGCGGGATTGCTTGAGCGCCTGGTCGAGCGTCGCCTGGGCTGCCTTCGGGTCGCCCGCCTTGACCTGGGCGCGGGCCAGTGCCGCCAGAGCCTGGGATTTCTCGGCGGCATCGTCGTCGATCTCGTCGGCGAGCATGCGGGCCGCCTCGACGTCGCCGATCTCGGCCGCCACCTCGGCGACCCGCCGTAGCCGACCAAACAGGACGACGTCGCGCTGGGATACCGTCCGGCCGAGGGCCCAGGCCTCGCGCAGGGCCTTCCGGGCACCTTCGACATCGCCGCGGGCGGCCTGGACCCTGGCGATCTCGCCGAGGGCGGCCGGTCGCTCGGCGCGGGCGCTCTCACCGAACGGCGTCGAATCCCCCTGGCCGATGGCGCGGGCGAGCTTCAGGGCGGCCTCGATATCACCGGCGCGGGCCAGAGCCGGGGCGACCTGGACCAGCGTCAACGCTCGGGGATAGGGATACGTGATCTCCTCGGCCAGCACTCGGGCGCGTTCGACGACCGCGAGTGGCGCGTCCTTCTTCGCGGGCGTGCTTTTCCATCGGACGATGATGTCGATCAGCGGCTGCCGGTAGTTGCTGTCGTCCCCGCTGAGGCGCTCCACCTGGAGGAAGGCCCCCTCGTAGTCGCCCATCCCGACCTGATTGTAAATGAATCGGTAGATCCCACCCTTGCGGATGTTCCTGTCGCCGATCGCGTCAACCCGCGCCAGCTCATCCGCCAGCCGGGCCTTCGCCTCGGCCGCGAACCCGGCCTCGTAAAGGAAGTCGATCACCATGCCCATCCGGTTGTACCGGGGCTCGTCGCCGAAGCCCTCGAGCCCATGCGCGAAGCTCTCGATCGTGGCGAGCGCAGGCTCGCGGTCGCCGTACCGGCCGCGGCGGACGGCCGTCCGCATCATCGCCAGCAGGCGAAGGTGGTCGTTCTTGACCGTGCGCGCCACCTGGTCGGCGACGCGGAGGACCTCGAGCGCCCCCGCGCGATCGCCCGCGGCATGCTTCGCGTTCGCCAGCCGGATCAGGGCGAAGGTGAAGTAATACGGATCGGCGGACTTCATCGCCTCGGGCAACGCCGACGCCAGGGCCCGGCTCGTCGGGTCCTCGCCGGTGACGGCCTTTTCCGGCGCCGTTGCGGCCGGAGGCGGTTCCTGGACGACGAGGGCTGGCGGCGGAGGGAGTTTTTCGGGCCCGGACGATCCAGGAGCCAGGAGCACCCGAACCCCCATCGCACCGCCTGCCGCCAGCGGCAACATCACCGCGGCCGCGAGTCCGAGCCTGCGCAACGTCATCATCCGGGTCACGCCATGGGCCAGGAAGGCCGCACGGCCAGCCGCCATCACGGGCCCGGCAACCGGGCGGAAAGCGGCGGAAACGGTCGCCCGCAACAGAGTAGCCGACACCGGCATCGCCTCGAGCCGTGAGGCGCCCGACGCCACCCCCGCGGCCGCCAGGCCCGCGGGCAGGACGACGCCTCGACTCGATAACCGTCGCCTGAGGATACCCCGGGCGCGATGGAGCCGGGCCTTCACGGTCCCGGCCGGCCGGCCGAGCCGACGGGCCGCCGCCTCGCAGGTCTGGCCCTCGAGGTAGCAGAGCACCACCGCCTCGCGATAGCGGTCCGGCAACCGGGCCAGCTCGTCGTAGAGTAACGGAATGGGATCCTCGCGGTCATCCGGCTCGAATGCCGCCGCCGGCGCAACGGACGGCCGGCCCGCGGCGGACGCGCGCTCGTGCCGACCCCGCCGGCCCGCGGTCACTCGCGCCCGCGCCGAGACCCGCGACGCCACGCCATACAGCCAGCTCGCGATCGAGCCCCGCGACCGGATCGAGCCGGCCCGCCTCACCAGCACCAGGAACGTCGCCTGGAACGCATCCTCGGCCTCGTCCAGGTCCCCCAGCGCGGCGTGGCAGACCCGCAGGACCATCGGCCCGTGCCGCGTCACCAGCGTCTCAAACGCCGTCTCGTCCCGGCTCGACAGGAAGCGCTCCAGCAGCTCCCCGTCCGGCAGATCGCCCACCGAGCCCGAGTCGAACAGGGTCTGGAGCCGCATCGAAACACCACCCGGATTCACCGTCGCCATGCTCGACGCCTCCACGACCCACTGGGCTGGCGCGAAAGGATCTCAGGCAGGGCAGGCCCTCGGCCTGACGCTCAAACCCCGTCAGGCTGAGAGCCTGACCTACTTCCAGACTGGCGGGATTGCTCTCGCCGTTCCCAGAGTAGTGCCTCGCCGGTCGAAACGGTTGCATCTCTCTCGGATCCCCAGCCGGAATCGGCCAGGATTGGAAAGTGGGACAGGTCCGGGATTGGAAAGCGGATTGGAAAGCGGGACAGGGATTGGAAAGCGGGACAGGATTGGAAAGCGGGACAGGTCCGCTATTGACAAGCTGGATTGGAAGGGTGTAAGACACGGTTCGTTTTTTTGGTAACTACCCAGCTTTCCTCCG
>JAKAUH010000278.1 GCA_021818605.1 Planctomycetota bacterium | reverse complement strand
CTCGCCTCGTCGATGACGCCTCGGAGCCGCTGCCGCACCCACTCGCGCCGCGCCTCGCGGCAGCGATCCACGGCACCCTCGGCCACCTGCAACCCCATCCCCCGCACCGATTCGAGCAACCCCTCGGCCTGAAGGTTGCGGTACGCCCGCGCCACCGTGTTGGGGTTCACCACCAACTGCTTCGACAGGTCGCGCACCGAGGGCACCATGTCCCCCGGCCGCAACGCTCCCCCGGCCACCGCGAACCGCATCCGGTCCGCAATCTGGCTGTAAATCGGCCGCTTATCCGCCGCCATGTTCAGGTCGACTATGATCATTCGCCTCGACCCTCCCTACTGTATGAGCTAACTAACACAGTGTATCAGACAGGCGTAGGGAGTCAAGGGCCTGGGTTCGGATTAGATGAACTGGAAGGGCAAGTGGAGGGCTGGGGCAGCGACGAGTGCGGCGCCGGGCTCAGCGCGCGGCGGCATCGGCTCGGTTCGAGTCGAGTGCGCGGGTGGAGCGGGAGCGGGCTCACGGGCCGGCGTCGGGGATCGGGGAGTCGGCGATGCGGCGGACGACCTCGGCGATGCGGCGGGCGGCCTCGTCGATGTCGGTGTCGGTGGTGCCGGCGCCCAGGCTGAAGCGGACGGACGAGCGCAGGCGATCGTCAGGGACGCGCATGGCCATGAGGGTCGGCGAGGGTCGCGTCGAGCCGCTGGCGCAGGCCGAGCCGAGCGATGCGGCGATGCCGGCCAGGTCGAGCTGCATCAAAAGCGCATCGCCGTCGAGGCCCGGGAAGCCGACGTTGAGCGTCTGGGGCAACCGGGCATTTTCGGCAACCGGGCCGTTGCGGACCACGCGATCCGGTCCGAGCGCGGCGATCAGGGCGGATTCGAGCCGGTCGCGCAGGGATTTCCACCGAGCGGTGCGGGCCTCAGCCTGGTCGTGCCACCTTTGCAGCGCCGTGGCGAGACCGACGGCCAGCGGCACGGCGACGGTGCCGGGCCGACGGCCCTGTTGCTGGCCGCCGCCGAAGAGCCGCGAGCCCAGGCGTACGCCATTTTTCACCAGTAAGACCCCGACGCCCACCGGGCCGTGGAACTTGTGGGCACTGGCCGCCAGCGTGGTCACGCCGAGAGCGCGGAAATCCACCGGGATCCGGCCGACGGCCTGCACGGCGTCGGTGTGCACGGGGATCCCCCGTTCGCCGGCCAGTGCGGCCAGGGTGGCGACCGGCTGGAGGGCGCCGGTCTCGTTGTTGGCGAGCATCAACGTGGCAAATCGCGTGTCCTCGCGAAACGTCTGGGCCAGGGCGCCGGCGTCGGCCAGGCCTTGCTTGTCGACCGGGGCGCGGTCGACGGCGAATCCGGCGGCCTCGAGTCGCGCCACGGGCTCGACGATCGCGGGATGCTCGATCGTCGAGGTGACGACGTGCCCTGGCGAGCCCTCGGCGCCGGCCAGTCCGAAGATCGCCAGGTTGTTCGACTCGGTTCCGCCGGAGGTGAAGATGACCTCGGAGGCCTCGGCGCCGAGGACTCGTGCGACGGTTTCGCGGGCGTTCTCCCAGGCCCGGCGTGCCGAGCGCCCGGCCGCGTGGCGGCTCTCGGCGTTGCCTCCCGCCAGGAAATGCGGGCGCATCGCCTCGAGGGCGTCGGGATCCATCGGCGTGGTCGCGTTGTGGTCGAGGTAAATCGGGTGCATGGGGCAGGCGGCGGGAACCGGTCGGGTCGGGTCGGGTCGGGTCGGGTCGGGGCCAGTCCAATCCAGTTCAGTCCGTCAATCGAGGCAGCGGAGGGTCAGCACGATCCCGACGAGGAACAGGGGGATGCCGATCAGGAAAAACGGGCCGGCCAGGAAGAACATGCCGATCACCATCAGCGAAAACCCGATGACGATCCCCGTGATCCGGCCGAGCAGGGCGAGGGTCCAGAATACCAGACGGATGGGCAACGTGACGATGAACCAGAGGGCCAGGAATCCCATCGCCACGACGCGCAGCCAGGACCAGACCAGCCGGGGCCCGTCGTTCCCGGCCTCGCCTCGGGACCCGTGGCGCATCGCCATGGGACGCGGCACGGCCGAGCCGAAACCCCACCAGGAGCCGGCCTTCGCATGGCGTCGGGAAGTTGGGACGGACTGGACTTGCTTCATTCCCTCGCCCGGGTAAAGTACGCGCGTGCCGGAAGGGCGCCGGACCTCGACCGAAGTCCCGATAGGATATTCGTCACCCGGGGCCAGACCTTCGCAGCCTGCTGGGATTATTTCCGTCGGCGCGGGTTTGGCAAGTCGAGGTTCATGAAGGCATGGTTCCAGGCAGGGAGGCCGCTACGGTGCGTCATGTTGTCCTCGTGGTGATCCTGGTGAGCGCCGCTTTTCTTGGCGGAGCATTCATCAACGGGCCTGGCATGCGGTGGGTGCAGACGCAGGTGCTGGGTTCGCTGGGGTTGGGCGACGAGGGGGAGGTCGCGACGGTCGACCTGAGCGGCGGCAGCGGCGCGGGTGCCGGCTCGGGAAATCGCCGGCCGGGGGATGCGCCGGCGTCGGCGCAGGCGCCGATTGCGCCGATGCCGATGGTGGTGGCCGACGGGGAGGTGCCGAGGTCCGGGTCGGCGCGGGGCGCGTCGTCGTGGCGGACACGGGCGGGCCGCGAGGAGTCGCGGGGCGCCTCGAGGAAGGATTCGCTCAGCGATCCGGCCGT
>JAKAUH010000357.1 GCA_021818605.1 Planctomycetota bacterium | reverse complement strand
GCGGGGCTCGTCGCGACGCCCAACGACTTCGGCCGCAACGGCGAGGCCCCCTCGCATCCCGAGCTGCTCGACTGGCTGGCGGCCGATTTTCTGGCCCATGGTGCGAGCCTCAAGGCGCTGCACCGGCGGATCGTGCTCTCGAACGCCTATCGCCGGTCGTCGCGATTCGACTCGAAGGCCGCGGCGATCGACGCGGATGCTCGGCTCCTCTGGCGCTTTCCGATCCGGCGGCTCGAGGCCGAGGTCGTCCGCGACGCCATGTTGCAGTCGTCGGGCCTGCTCAACCCCCGCATGGCCGGACCGAGCTTCCGGCCGTTCACGGTCACGAACTTCAACTCGTCGTTCTACAACCTCGCCGACTTCGCCGGGCCCGAGTACGACCGCCGGACGGTCTATCGAATCAACATCAACTCGGCCAAGGACCCGTTGCTCGAGACGCTCGATTGCCCGGATCCGTCCGTCAAGGTTCCGCGACGGGCGGTGACGACGACGCCGCTTCAGGCCCTCAGCCTCATGAACGACCCGTTCATCCTGCGACAGGCCGCTGCGATGGCGTGCCGGGTTCGTGACGAGGCGGGGTGTGACGTGGCATCGCAGGTCGACCGGGCCTATCGGCTCGCCCTGGGCCGGCATCCCCGCCAGGATGAAGGCCGACGGGCCATCGAGCTGGTGGCCGACGCGGGGCTCGGCGAGCTCTGCTGGACGCTGTTCAACGCGAGCGAGTTCCTCTACGTCCGATAGTGCCCGAGCGAGCCGGGAGCCGACTCATCATGGATCAAGCCAACGTTGACGACCTCGATCGCCCTGGATCGCGACGCGACTTCCTCCGCGACGCGGGCACCGGCCTGGGCGCGGTCGCCCTGTCCTGGATGCTGGGCCAGGACGCGCGGGCCGAGGGCGGGCCGACGCTACACTTCCCCGCGAAAGCGCGCCGGGTCATCCAGGTGTTCGCCTGCGGCGGCGTCAGCCATGTCGACACGTTCGACTACAAGCCGGATCTCGCGCGCCACGACGGGCAGGAGCTGACGGGCAAGGGAAAAGTCGAGACATTCTTCGGCAGGCCGGGTCGACTCATGAAAACCCCGTTTCGCTTCCGTCGCTACGGAGCGAGCGGCCAGTGGGTCAGCGACCTGCTGCCGAATCTGGCGGGGTGCGTCGACGACCTGACGATCATCCGCTCGATGGTCGCGAAGAGCTCGAACCACACGCCTGCGACGTTCCAGATGAACACGGGTTTCACGATGAACGGGTTCCCCTGCCTGGGGGCCTGGCTCTCGTACGGCCTGGGGAGCGAGAACCAGGATCTGCCGACGTTCGTCGTTCTGCCCGACCCGCGCGGACTGCCGGCCGGCGGCGCGATCAACTGGACGTCCGGTTTCCTGCCCGCCACGCATCAGGGGGTCGCGTTCCGCACGGTCGGCGAGCCGGTCATCGACCTGTTCCCGCCCGAGGGCGTTCCACGCGGTCGAGGACGGCGGGGCCTGGCGGTTCTGGAAGCGATGAACCGCGAGTATCTGGAGGAGAACCCGGGCGATTCCTCGCTCGTGGCACGCATCCGCTCGTACGAGCTGGCCGCCCGGATGCAGGCCAGCATCCCCGAGGCCGTCGGCATCGACTCCGAGCCGCCCGCGATCCGATCGATGTACGGCCTGGATCGGCCGGAGACCGCGGGCTTCGGCCGGAACTGCCTGCTGGCCCGCCGGCTCCTCGAACGCGGAGTTCGGTTCGTGCAGCTCTTCCACGGGGGCGCCTTCGGCTCGCCGCGGATCAACTGGGACGCGCACGAGAACCTGGTCGACAATCACACCAAGCAGGCCGTCAGCATGGACCGGCCGCTGGCCGGTCTGATCCGCGACCTCAAGCAGCGCGGGCTGCTCGACGACACGCTGCTCCTCTGGACCACCGAGTTCGGCCGGACCCCGTTCACCGAGGGGATCGGCGGCAAGGGCCGCGACCATCATCAACTGGCCTTCACCTGCTGGATGGCCGGGGCCGGTCTCAAACCGGGCCTCGCCTACGGCTCATCCGACGAGGTCGGCTATCGCGCTGTCGAGCACCCCACGACCGTCTACGACTTCCACGCGACGGTCCTCCGACTGCTGGGCATCGACCACAAGCGGCTGACCTACTACCACAACGGAATCCGCCGCCGGCTGACCGACGTCCACGGCGAGGTCATTCCGGGAATCCTCGCTTAGCCGGTCCGCCGGATCGATCGTGACTCACTTCCCGAAGGCCCGGATCGCCGCCTGGTGGAAGGCTTCCTGAATCTTGCCCCCCTCGATACCCGGAAACCCGTCATGCTGCACCAGGTAAACGGTGATCAGCCCACGCTCGGGATCGATCGACATGCTGGTCGCGTATGCCCCGCCGTGGCCGCATGGGCCCGGGATGACCGGCCCGTCGCTTCCCTTCGAGTATCGCGACGTCGACCAGCCGAGCCCGTAGCCGTGCTCCCCCTTGCCATTGTTGAGCAGTTTGCCGGTCTGCGTCGACGTCATCGCGCGCACGGCCTGCTCCGAGACGTACCGGCGGCCTTCCAGCGTTCCGCTGTGGGCGATCATCTGGCAAAAGCGGGCGAGGTCCGCGGCTGTCGAGAAGAGTCCTCCGGCCGGGTACGGATACCGCTTCTTCCGGTCGCTGGGCGGATAGCTGAGCTGAGAGATCCGGATCTCCTCGAGCC
>JAKAUH010000045.1 GCA_021818605.1 Planctomycetota bacterium | reverse complement strand
ACCCTACACCACTGCATCCAGGGCTGGTCGGGCATCGCCGAATGGGGCGGGCTCCCCATGTCGGAGCTGATCGCGTTAGTCCGCCCGAAGCCGGAGGCGAAGGTGGCCGTGTTCTACTCGTTCGGCGAGGGCCTGGAAGGAGGTGTGTATTACGATAGCCATTCGCTCTGGAACCTCATGCACCCCCAGACGTTGCTGGCCTACGAGATGAACGGTGCGCCGCTCGAGACGTTGCACGGGCCGCCCCTGCGGCTGCGGGTCGAGAACCAACTCGGCTTCAAGATGGTCAAGTGGATCCGGGCGATCGAGTTCGTCCAGAGCCACAAGGCTTTCGGCGAGGGCGAGGGCGGCTACAACGAGGACCACGAGTATTTCGGCGAGCTGGCCAACATCTGAGCCGGGAGGCATCAATCCCGGGCGTTACGCGAATAGCCAACATATACACTATCTTTGTGGTAATACGACCGGCGCGCCCCGGAACCTCGTGGCGACCTTCGACACCGAGGAGCAATTGCTCGCCTACGCGAACTGGGCGACGCTGTGC
The DNA here is from genome assembly GCA_021818605.1 of Planctomycetota bacterium. Classification (GTDB taxonomy): domain Bacteria; phylum Planctomycetota; class Planctomycetia; order Isosphaerales; family Isosphaeraceae; genus JAKAUH01. Next base: position 13,241 of record JAKAUH010000045.1, on the reverse strand, counting down.
ACGCACGGCGATGTCCGCCATTTCGAAAAGGGCAGCGCGCTGGCGAGTTGCCACCATTACAGCCACTCCAGCGAGCCCCTGACCGACGACCCCAGGGAGGTCATCCACAATCCCTCGCCGAGTATGTTGTGAGCCGTCGCCCCACTCGCGGTCGCGGCCCGGCGGGCCGCCGGCCGCGGATCAAGCCCAGCCCCTCGGGGCGTGGACATGCCGCTGGAGAGACTTGCCGCGGAGGAGGACCTATCGTGCGGAAGCTCGAAGTGCAAACGCCGACCGTCGTCCTGACCATCGGTCATTCGACGCGAACGCTCCCGAGCTTCCTCCACCTGTTGCAAGCGCACGGCGTGACGCGACTCGTCGATGTGAGGAGGATACCACGCTCGAGGCACAACCCTCAGTTCAACCAGCAAACCTTGTCGGATGCTTTGCATGCCGCCGGCATCAGCTATCAGCATATCGCGGGCCTCGGGGGCTTGCGGCCCCCACGCCGCGATTCGATCAAACAGGCCTGGCGCAACTCGTCCTTCCGGGGATATGCCGATTATATGCAGACAAAAGAGTTCCGGGAGAATTTGCAACTGCTGATTGATCTGGCTCGGCGGGATCGAGTCGTCCTGATGTGCGCCGAGGTGCTCCCCTGGCGCTGCCATCGCTGGCTCATCGCCGACGCGTTGTCGGCGCGCGGCCTCCGCGTGGAACACATCATGAGCGAGGACTCTTGCCGGGACCATTCGCTCTCGTCCTGGGCCCGGGTGCGGGGAACAGCCGTCACCTACCCGGCCGAGCCGGGCGCGGAAGTCCGTCCATAATTCATGGTCCAGGCCGGACCCATCGAGGGACCAAACAGGAGATCCTGCGGATGACACACGACTTCAAGGTTGGCGACCACGTCGAGTGGAACTCGGAGGCCGGTCGAGTCCGGGGGACGATCCAGAAGAAGATCACCTCGGAAATCACGTTCAAGGGCTACACGGTTCACGCCTCGAAAGAGGAGCCGCAGTACCTGATCGTGAGTGACAAGACCGACCACCAGGCCATGCACAAGGGTTCGGCGCTCACGAAGATCGCCAAGAGCACCGCCACGCCCGAAAAAGGCGGCCGGGCCAAGACCCCTCGGCCGAAATCCAGGTCGTGAGCCGAAAAGGAGTGTAGAGTGATGTCCGATCACGAGCATGTTTACACGCCAATGACCAAGGAACTCGCCGCGCAACGCAAGAATCTGGCCCCCAAACCGGCCGAGGCCTTCAAGGCGTTCAGTCAGAGCGTGTTCGCGGACGGGGCGATCCCGGCGAAGACCAAGCAGTTGATCGCCGTGGCCGTGGCCCACGTGACGCAATGCCCGTACTGCATTCGCGGGCATACCGCCGCGGCCCTCCAGCATGGAGCAACGGCGGAGGAGATCATGGAGGCCATCTGGATCGCCGCCGAGATGCGCGCCGGCGGCGCCTACGCGCATTCGGCCCTGGCACTGGATGTGATTGCGCACGCCCAGAGCAATCCCAACGGGTGAGTTGACAGGCCCTTCACCCGCACCTTACCGGACGTACCCGACCGCCTGCTGCCCGGAGTGTGGCTCGTTTCAGTCCATTGATCGACATCACCAGAGCACGCCCGACCCGCCTCACCGGGGCATTCCGCCGGTGCTCCCGCGTCGGGCGATGAGGAGCCTCGACTCATGCGAGCCTGGGAGATCCACCCCGCGTTGGTCCACCTCCCGATCGCCTTCCTGATCGGCGGCGTCGTGCTCGACCTGTTCGGACAGAGTTCCGAGGCCGCCCTCACGACGGCGACGTACCTGCTCATCGCTGGTCTGGCCACCGGCGTGATCGCCGCCGGCGCGGGCGTCATCGCGTACTATACCGTGCCCGGCAACCACACGGCAGCGGCCCATCACCGCGTCTACTGGCACATCTGGACGGTAGGCGTATCAGTCGTCCTGTTCACGGTGGTGTGTCTCGTGCGGTGGCAACACCCATCGGTCGTCTCGCCCCTGATCCGCGGGCTCGGCATCGTGGCCATGGCGATCCTGGCTCTCGGTGCCTATATCGGTGGCGACCTCGTCTACCACGGCGGCCTGGGCATCGATCCGGTGATCCTCAAACCCGGACTACGATCCACGGCCGAGACGAAGACCTCACCCCCAGCCAGCCCGGTGGGCGCGGCGATGACCGACCCACTCGGCCAACCCGCTGAGCGCTGAGGAGAAGATGACCGAACCGCGGAGGAGGATCATGAATGCCGCGCGAAGACTCCATGGGGCGGGCCAGAGCCTCTGGCTCGACAATATCACGCGACCGCTGCTCGCCAGCGGCACCTTGCGCCGCTATATCGACGAATTCGCGATCACGGGGCTCACCTCGAATCCCACGATCTTCGACCACGCCATCCGGCACGGCGCCGACTACGACGCCGAGATTCGTCAAGGGTTGAGGGGGGGCAAGACGGGCGAGACGCTGTTCTTCGACCTGGCCCTGACGGACCTTCGACAGGCCGCCGACCTGCTCCGACCGGTCCATGAACGGACGAACAGACTGGACGGCTGGGTCTCGCTGGAACTCTCGCCGTTGCTGGCCCACGACACGGCTCAGAGCATCGCCTCGGCCGGCCGGCTGCACGCGGCGGCGGGGCGGCCCAACCTCTTCGTCAAGATCCCCGGGACCCCGGAGGGGATCCCCGCCATCGAGGAGGCGATCTTGGCGGGCGTGCCGATCAATGTGACTCTCTTGTTCTCCCGCGAGCAGTACCTGGCCGCCGCCGAGGCGTACCTGCGGGGCATCGAGCGGCGCCTCGCCGCCGGCCTCAACCCGCTGGTCTGGTCGGTCGCCTCGGTCTTCATCAGCCGATGGGACAAGGCCGTGATGGGCCGGGTACCCGAGGCCTTGCGCGACCGGCTAGGCATCGCCATCGCCCGCCGTACCTACAAGGCCTACCGCGACCTACTCGACTCGCCGCGCTGGCTGCGCCTGCTCAACGCCGGCGCCCTCCCGCAACGCCTGTTGTGGGCCAGCACCGGCACCAAGGACCCCGAAGCCTCCGACGTGCTGTACATCCAGGCCCTCGCCGCCCCCTTCACCATCAACACGATGCCCGAGGCCACGCTGAAGGCGTTCGTGGAGCACGGTGAGGTCGGCGACCTGCTGCCCGCCGACGGCGGGGATTGCGAGGAGGTGCTCGGCCGCTTCCAGCAGGCGGGGATCGACCTCGATGCCCTCGCCACTCAACTCCAGCGCGACGGCGCCGAGGCGTTCGACCGGTCCTGGAACGACTTGATGGCTTGTATCAGCTCGAAGGGCGAGGCGCTCCGGAGGGCGCATTGAGCTCGGGGTGGATCCATCCGGGACATGAAGGAGCGAGATCATGGCTCGAGGTTACGATCGGCCATTATACATCCTGCCTTTCGACCACCGTGCGTCGTTCCAGACGGCGATGTTCGGCTGGAAAGGGGCCCTGACCGCCGAGCAGACGGCGGAGATCATCGCCGCCAAACTGGTGATCTATGATGGATTCCAGGCCGCCGTCGCGGCCGGGGTCTCCAGCGAGCACGCCGGCATCCTGGTGGATGAGCAGTTCGGCGCCGTCATCCTCTGCGACGCGGCCCGGCGCGGCTCCATCACCGCCTGCCCCGTCGAGAAGAGCGGGCAGAGGGAATTCGACTTCGAGTACGGGGAGGACTTCGCCCGCCATGTCGAGGCGTTCAACCCGACCTTCTGCAAGGTGCTGGTGCGCTACAATCCGGAAGGCGATCCGGACCTGAACCGGCAGCAGGCGGCCCGACTGAAGCGGCTGTCCGACTACCTCCATGGCAGTCACCGCCTGTTCCTCTTCGAGCTGCATGTGCCCGCGGAGCCGGGGCAACTGGGGCGATTCCGGGGAGACCCAGTCGCTTACGACCGGGAACTGCGCCCCGCGCTCATGGTGCAGACCCTCGAGGAACTCCAGGACGCGGGCGTCGAGCCGGATATCTGGAAGGTCGAGGGGCTGGACCGCCGCGAGGACTGCGCGAAGGTGGTCGCGGCCGCGCGGCGCGGCGGCCGGGATCGGGTGGGCTGCATCATCCTGGGCCGGGGCGCGGATGAGCCGAAGGTCCGGGAATGGCTGACGACGGCGGCCGGCGTCCCCGGGTTCATCGGCTTCGCGGTGGGTCGCACGACCTTCTGGGAGCCGCTGGCCAACTGGCGGCGAAAGTCCGTCACGCGCGAGGCGGCCGTGGCCGAGGTCGCCCGGCGCTACCGGGCGTGGGCCGGCCTGTTCGAGGAGGCGCGTCGAGGTTAACGGGCCGGGGATGGCGGGAGCGCCTCAGGGGTCGGCCGAGGGCTCCTCTCGACCCGGCCGGACAACGATCCGGATTCGATCGATCACAACCAAGAAAGGAGCGCTCGTCATGGTTTCGCCGCGCAAGAGTCTCGCCGTCGCTGCGATGGGGGCCTGTCTCGTGGCTTTCACGGCCCTGGGATCGGCCAGCCCCGGAGACAAGGCCGTGAACCAGGACTCCGGCTGTCGTTGCTGTAACGGGGCCGACGGCGCGTGCTGCTCCGACGCCAATGGCCGGCCCGCACGCGGCACGATCCTCCTGGCCCGCGCCAATCCGGCTCCCGCACCGGAGGCGACATCCCAGCAGAAGACCAAAAAGCAGGCCAAGGCGGGCAAGGCGGCCCTGGCGAAAGGGGTCGCGACCCGCAAAGCCCTCCTCGATCAGGTGTCGGCCCTGATGGATGACGGGGTCGCCGATTGCTGCATCGACCCTGGATGTGCACTCTGCCCGATCGCGGCGGACGGATGCCCGTGCGCCGGGAGCCTGGCCAAGGGCGGACCCGTCTGCCCGGAGTGCTGGGGCGGCTGGCAGGCGGGACAGGGGATGCTCCCCGACGTCAAGCCGGAGAAGGTCCAGGTCCTCCCGAAGGACCAACTGAAGAAGCTCTACGCCATGAAGGCGGAGAAGCTCGAGCAGGCACGTAAGAAGTGAAGCGATCGGGAATCCGCCCGCCTGATGGCCGGCAGGCCGCCGGTCCGCCGCGAAGCCTGGCTGGCTGGTGCAAGCCCCGCACCGATCCCACGGCCTCGGAGATCCACGAGTCGTGTTCACGCGCCGCCAAGCCTTGAAGGCCCTGATCGCGGGGATCGACGGCCTGATCGCCATGACCCTCGCCGTCCCCGTCCTCGGCTACCTCCTGACCCCGTTGCTGCGCAAGACGGGCGCCGCCGCGTGGGTCGCGCTCGGACCGGCTGCGGACCTCCACGGGCCCGAGCCCCGGCGCGTCGACTTCCGCTACACGAGCGAGATGGGCTACACGGCCGAGTCGGTGAGCGGATTCGCCTACGTCGTCCCGGGCGCGGGCTCGACGCCGCTGGTCCTCTCGCCGGTCTGTACGCACATGGGCTGCAACGTGGTGTGGAGCGGCGAGAAGCAGCGATTCCTCTGCCCCTGCCACGGGGGCCAGTACACGGCGGACGGTCAGAACGTGGCCGGGCCCCCGCCCCGCCCGCTGGACCGGCTCCCGGTCCGCATCGATAATGGCATCTTGATGATCCAGCCCCGGGCGGAGATGTAGGGAGCACGCGGACCATGGCCTCGCCCACCACCGAGCCAACGCCGGGTTCCCTCCGGCAGCACATCCGCGCCGCGGTGCGGAGCTTCTGTGACGAGCCGCAACCGGTGCGGGTCGGCTGGCCGCAGGTCTTCGGCAGCGTCCTGCTGTTCCTCATGGTCGTGCAGGGGCTGACGGGGTTCCTCCTGGCCCTCTCCTACTCGTCCTCGGCCGACAGCGCCTACGAGAGCGTCCGCTACATCCAGGAGCGCACCGTCTTCGGCGGGCTCATCCGGGGGATGCACCGCTGGGGCGCGAACCTCTTAATCGTCGCCCTGGCAATCCACATCGCCCGGGTGTTCATCTGGGGTGCGTACAAGCGGCCGAGGCAGTGGACGTGGGTCTCCGGTTGCCTGCTCTTCTTGACCGTGCTCGGCTTCGGCTTCACGGGCTACCTGCTGCCGTGGGACCTGAAGGCCTATTTCGGCACCGAGGTGGGCACGCGCATCGCCGGTTCGGCACCGGGCCTCGGCCCCTACCTGCTGACGTGGCTGCGCGGAGGGCCCCAACTGGGCCCGATGACCTTGCCGCGGTTCTACGCGATCCACGTCCTCCTGCTGCCCGCCCTGCTTCTTCTGGGGATCGCCTGGCATCTGTGGCAGGTTCGAAGTTATGGGATTACCCCGCCCTGATCCCGGGTCGGCGAAGAGAGAAGCGTCCCCACAGCCGGGCCGTTCTTCCCGTTTCAGGCGGCGCGCGACAACACGGCCATCCTGGTGGCGTTCCTCCTCTTGCTCGTCCTGGCGGTCCTGGAGAGCCGAGGCGTCTTCGGCCCGCCGCTGGAGGCCAAGGCGGATCCGACCAACTCGAGCTACGTCCCGCGGCCCGACTGGTACTTCCTCGGGCTCCAGCAACTACTCCGGATCTTCCCGCGCGGGTTCGGCCAGGTGCTGGCGACCACGGTGATCCCCACCCTCGCCGTGATCCTGCTCGTCGCGCTCCCGTTCCTGGATCGGAACCCGGAGCGGTCGCCGCGTCGCCGCCCGGTGGCGATGACGATCGGCGCGCTGTCCGCCCTCGCCGTGGTGTCGCTGACCATAGCTGGCGATCTCGCGGTCCGCCGCGAAGAGCGGGCTCTCGCCCGAAGAAGGGCGGCGGACAAGGCCCTGACTGCGCCAGCGGCCACTCCGTCCGAAAGCCCGCCGCAAGACCCGGCCCAACTGGCCGCGGCCGGCGAGCGGTTGTTCGAGGAGCTCAAATGTGCCTCCTGCCATCCCCTGACCGGGCCGCCGCGCGGCGGAGTCCCGACCCTCGCCTGGGAAGGGGGGCGGGCACGGCGTGGGTGGTTGAGCATCTACCTGAAGAAACCGACGCGCATCCGCTGGGAAACGAACCTGGCCAAACGAGGGCAGCGCCCCGAGCGGCGGATGCCTAACTTCGACCTGACCGACGCCGAGGCGGAGCAACTAACGGCCTTCTTGATGGCCAGGCAGGACCCCGAGTTGATCCCCCACCGGCCCGAACTCTCCGCACCGGCCGAATCGGCCGCCGTCAAGCAGGGTGAGAAACTGGTCCACAAGACCTATCGCTGCATCATCTGCCACCGGATCGGCCCGGAGGGGAATCTCTTCGGTCCCGACCTCACACACGTCGGGTCACGCCGTCAGCCCGACTTCCTGTACGCCATCATTCACAACCCGTATCGGCTCGATCATCATACGGCCATGAAGAACCTCCACCTGGCGCCTGACGAGGTCCGCGATGCCGTCCGCTACCTGGCCACCCTTAGATGAGGGTGAGGTGGCCTCGAGTGGTGTCAGCCCGCCCGGAGCGCGACCGGCCGAGGATCGAATCCAGGAGGCGCGATCATGCCCAAGGCCAAGCCCGGATACATGCGGAACTTCCTGAGCCCGGCCGAGACCTTCTACGAGGTGACCCGCGGCCGGCCCTACCTGCTCCCGGCCGAGGCTCTCCCCGAGGCGGGGCTGACCGCCGAGACCTGGCGGCTGGAGATCCTCCCCGACGATCCGCCCTGGCGACCGACCCTCGAGCGGACCTATCGCAACGACGATCACACGGCCCTGACCTTCTCCGATCTCGAGGGGCTCTTCCAGGCTCGGCCGATCCGGTACATCAAGACGATGGAGTGCCTGATGGACGCCCCCGACAAGGGGTATTGCAGCAACGGCCTCTGGGAAGGCGTGGCGCTACGGGATGTGTTGACCCGCCTGGGGGCGCTGAAGGACGTGCGCCGCGTGTTCTATTCCGGCTACTACGACGACCCCCGGTATCGGTTCATCAGCTCGCTCTCCCTGAGCGAGATCCTGGAGACGCCGCCCGGCCATCTTCCCGTCATCCTGGCCTTCCGGCTCAACGGCAGGCCCCTGCCGATCGAGCGGGGTGGGCCGGTCCGGGTGGTGGTGCCGGAGGCCTACGGCTTCAAGTCGATCAAGTGGCTGAACCGGATCGTCCTGACCAACGATTACCGGGCGAACGACACCTACGCCGAGAAGCAGAACAACGACCCACAGACGCCGATGAAGACCCTGGCCCGCCTGGACGTGCATGCCCCCTCGATCTATCGATACGGAGAACCGATGACTCTCCGGGGTATGGCCGTGGTGGGCGCGTCGGGCTTGAGGCGGGTCGAATACTGGATTTGCCCGGGGCCGCCCGGAGGCCAGGAACTCGAGCCCGGGAATCCGGCCTGGTCCCAGGCCCGATGGAAGGAGGCCGAACTGCTCGGGGAGCCTCCCGCCGATTGGGACGAAGGGCTGCCCGACGGGCGTTTCCCCGACGGGGTCCTGGGGCTCGATCCGGAGACGCGGTGCCCGAAGGTGTGGCCCCTCCCCTTCAGTTGGGTGCCCTGGCAAGTTCGCCTGGAGGGGTGCGACAGCCTGGAGCCGGGGACCTACGAGTTCCGTGTCCGGGCGGTCGACCTCAATGGCTTCGCCCAGCCCGAGCCTCGCCCCAATCCCCAATCGGGGATCGCGGATATCCCCTGCATGGTGCTGACTGTCGAGTAGGGATTTGATCGGAAGCTAATACGATGATTGGCACAAGCGACAGTAAACTTCATGTGTGGTCGCGGATTGTTGCCCCGGTGGAGGTCCCCATGGCATTGGCCGTCGAGCAGGAGATTCGACGCCTGCGCAAGCAGATTGAGCACCATAACGACCTTTACTATATCCAGGCGGAGCCCGCCATCAGCGACCTGGAATTCGACCGGCTGATGCGACGGCTCCGGGAGCTGGAGCAGCAGCATCCCGAGTTGATCACGCCCGAGAGTCCCACCCAGCGAGTCGGGGGGCAGCCGGTCGCGGGCTTCCGCCCGGTCGAGCACCAGGTGCCCATGTTATCGATCGACAACACCTACAATGAAGCCGATGTCCGGGAGTTCGACGCCCGTGTCCGGCGCCGGCTCAAGGGGGCGAGGCCGGAATACGTGGTCGAGCACAAGATCGACGGCGTCTCCGTGGCCCTGCTCTACGAGGAGGGCCGCCTCGTCCTGGGTGCGACCCGGGGCGATGGCCATCGTGGCGATGACATCACGCATAACGTGCGCACGATCCAGGATATCCCACTGCGTCTCCGGAACGATCACCACCTCGGCCCCGAAATCGTCGAAGTCCGCGGCGAGGTGTATATGACCCACACGGAGTTGTCGCGCCTGAACCGTCTCCAGGGCGAGCGCGGCCAGCGGCTCTTCGCCAATGCCCGCAACGCCGCGGCCGGGAGCCTCAAGCTGCTCGATCCCCGGCTCTGCGCCCGCCGCCGCCTGCGGTTCTTCGCCCACACCGAAGGCCGGGTCGAGGGGAGCCTCGGCTCGACCAGCCATCTCCAGTTCCTCGACCTGCTGCGCGTTTATGGTTTCGCCGTGGTGCCCCATAGCCCCCGCCTCGATTCGATCGATGACGTGCTGGCCTATGCCCAGGAGCATCGGAAGGCTCGCCATGCCCTGGGCTACGAGACGGATGGCATCGTGATCAAGGTCGACGACCTCGCCCAGCGCGAGCAACTGGGGGCCACGACCAGGGCGCCGCGCTGGGCGATCGCCTACAAGGTCGAGCTCTGGCAGGCGAGCACGCGGATCGAGGACATCCACGTGCAGGTCGGCAAGACCGGCGTCCTGACTCCGGTGGCGGCGTTGCAGACTGTCCTGATCGCCGGCACCCGGGTCTCCCGCGTCAGCCTCTTCAACGCCGATGAGATCGCCCGCAAGGATATCCGCGTCGGCGACAGCGTGGTGGTCGAGAAGGCCGGCAAGATCATCCCCCACGTGGTGCGTCGAACTGGAGAAGCGGACCGGCCAGGAGCGGCGGTACGAGTTCCCGACCCGGTGCCCGGCCTGTGGCGAGGCCGTGGTCCGCGCCGCGGAGGAGGTCGCGATCCGTTGCTTGAATCCCTCCTGCCCAGCGCAGCTCAGGCAGCGGCTGCACTGGTTTGCCCACCGTCGGGCGATGGATATCCGGGGCCTGGGACCGGCGCTAATCGATCAGCTCGTCGATCGCGGACTGATCCGGTCCCTGCCGGATCTCTACCGGCTCGAACTCGATCCGGTTGCCGCGCTGGAGCACATGGGGACGAAGTCGGCCCGGAACCTGCTACGGCAGATCGCCGCCAGCAAGGTGCGGGAGCTGGCCCGGGTGCTGGCCGGTCTGGGCATCCGGCACGTCGGCGAGCGGAGCGCCCGGCTGCTGGCCGCGGCGTTCGGCAGTATCGATGCGCTCAAGAGCGCTTCCGAGGAACGACTGGCCCGGGTCGCGGGCATCGGTCCCATCGCTGCCGAGAGCATCCACCAGTTCCTGCGCAGCGCGGCCGGCCGCAGGACGATCCAGCAGTTGCGGGGCTTCGGTGTCGCGATGACCGCGCCGCGGAGGTTTGTACCGGCCAAGGATGGGGCGGAATTGACCGGGAGGACCCTGGTAGTCACCGGCACTCTCCCTCATTTCCGCCGGGAGGAGATCGAGGACCTGATTCGCGAGTTCGGCGGCGCGATCACCTCCAGCGTCTCCGGGAACACGGATTACCTGATAGCGGGCGAGAACCCCGGGAGCAAGCTGAATAAGGCCAAGGAGTTGGGCATCAAGGTTCTGAGCGAGCAGGAATTCCTGGGCCTGATCGGCCGGAGCGATCAGTCGTGGACGTCCTGAGCCGGAGACTGCCATGAAAGCCGACCTCACGGAGAATGCCCTCAAGGTCCTCCGGGCTCGCTATCTGCTCCGCGATGCCAAGGGCCGAGTGGTCGAGACGCCCGAGGAACTCTTCCGGCGCGTGGCCCGCGGCGTCGCCGCGGCCGAGACCCGGTTCGGGGGTACCGAGGCGGCGGCCCGCTGGGAAGCGGCCTTCGCCGAGGCGCTGGCCCACCTCGACTTCCTGCCCAATTCCCCCACGCTGATGAATGCCGGCACGGCGCTGGGGCAGTTGAGCGCCTGCTTCGTCCTCCCCGTCGAGGATAGCATCGGGGGGATCTTCGACTCCCTGAAGCTGATGGCCTTGATCCAGAAGACGGGGGGCGGCACGGGGTTCTCCTTCTCGCACCTGCGGCCCGAGGGGGATCCGATCGCCAGCACCGGCGGGGCGGCCTCGGGACCGGTCTCCTTCATGCATATCTTCGACTGCGCCACCGAGAACATGTGGAAGGGCGGGAAGCGCCATGGCGCCAACATGGGCGTGCTGCGCGTCGATCACCCCGATATCGAGGGCTTCATCGATGCGAAGCTCGACGGGCGGAGCTTCCGGAACTTCAACCTGTCGGTCGGGGCCACCGACGCCTTCATGGAGGCCGCGGGGGCCAGCCGGCCATGGACCTTGCGGCATCCGCACACCGGCGAGCCCGTCCGGACCATCCCCGCGGCCGAGTTGATGGGCCGGATCGCGCGGGCCGCCTGGCGGACCGGCGACCCCGGGATGATCTTCCTGGACGCCATCAACCGCACGAATCCGACCCCCGAAGTCGGGCTCATCGAGGCCACCAACCCCTGCGGAGAAGTCCCCCTGCTGGCCTACGAGGCCTGCAACCTCGGCTCGATCAACCTCAGCCGGATGCTCCGCCAGGGGCCCGACAGCTACTCCGTCGATTGGGAGAAGCTCGGCCGCACCGCCCGGCTGGCCGTCCGCTTCCTCGACGATGTGATCGAGGTGAGTCGCTGGCCGGCACCCGAGATCGAATCCATGGCCCAGGCCAACCGCAAGGTGGGGCTGGGAGTCATGGGATTCGCCGAGATGCTCATCCTCCTGGGCATCCCCTACAACTCGCCCGAGGCCGCGGCGCTGGCGGAGGAGCTGATGCGCCGCCTCTCCGAGGAGGCCCGGGCCGCATCACAGCAACTCGCCCAGGAACGCGGTGTATTCCCCGACTGGGAGAAGAGCGTCTATGCCCGCCAGGGGCTCCGCCTGCGCAACGCCACCCGCACCTCGATCGCCCCGACCGGTTCGATCAGCATCATCGCCGGCACCTCGGCGAGCATCGAGCCCTTGTTCGCACTGGCCTATCGCCGCGAGCATGTCCTCGGCGACCAGACCCTCACGGAGCTGAATCCCTTGCTCCTCCGCTACGCGCGAGAGCATGGCTTCTTCTCCGAGGACTTCGTCCGCGAGCTGCGGGCCCAGGGGAGGCTGGCCGATCTGCCCGGCGTCCCGCAGGACGCCAGGGAGCTGTTCCGGACGGCCCTGGAGATCGCCCCCGAGGACCACCTGCGCATCCAGGCCGCTTTCCAGAAAGACACGGACAACGCCGTCTCGAAGACGATCAACCTGCCGGAGCCCACCACGGTGGACGAGATCGAAGCCATCTATCGGCGAGCGTGGGAGTGGGGGCTCAAGGGAATCACCGCCTTCCGCTACGGCAGCAAGGGGCAACAGGTCCTCGAGCTGGGAATCGGCGAGGCGCCCGAGCAGCACGAGCACTTCGCCCGCTGCGATCCGCAAGCCTGCAAGCTCTGAAATGAGGGCTGAGGACGTGGAGGGACTGCACCGGTTATAACCTCGACGGCCTCTCCTGCGTTGTCTTCGATGAGAATGGGAGGAGGAACATGGGACTTCCGAACCAGACCGAGACCCGGGTCCAGCTCAAAGGGGTCCACCTCTGCTGCGGGGGCTGCACCGATGCGGTCGCCACCGCCGTGGAGACCGTACCAGGGGCCACCTGCGCGTGTGATATGGAGAACGGGACCGTGACCCTCACCGCCAGGGATCGCGTCTCGGCCCAGAGGGCCCTGGATGCCATCGCGGACGCCGGCCTGCATGGCGAGTCCGGCGATGCACACCTGGCCATGCGGGCCGAACGCGACATCCCCCCGGGCAGGGTCCGGAGGCTGACCGTCTCCGGCATCCACAACTGCTGCCAGCCGTGCTACGAGGCCATCAAGGGGGCGATCGATACCGTGGACGGCGTGACCGGGGACACTTCCGGCCCGGGAAGGACCAGCTTCGAAGTCACCGGCAACTTCTCCGCAGCCGAACTGGTCCGGGCACTGAACGCGGCCGGATTTCATGCGAAGGCGAAGGTGTGAGCAATCAGTCCATTCCCTTCGGGCCCCCTCGCGTCGTACGCCGCACTCTCCTGCCGCCGGACCCTTGTTGGATTTGGGCCCCGGAACCGGGATGTTGAGCGGACGCACCTGATAGACGAAGTGATCCCGCCCGTGCGAGGGATCGGGGGGGCGCGGGCTTCTCCTCGGGTCCAAGGAGGTGTCAAGCGATGAGTAACTTGCG
>JAKAUH010000019.1 GCA_021818605.1 Planctomycetota bacterium | reverse complement strand
GACCGATGGGAGCGGAATCCGACCTGGTGGCTGGAGATCTCTACCCGCGCGTGGCCCCCTTCTGCAACGAGCGAGGGCTCGGGAGAGTCTGGTCGAATACCGGCTACCAGTGCTTCCCGCACGACCCAGGCATGGTTCGCAGACCCAATCTCTCGTTCGTCCGGGCCGGTCGACTGGCCGGAAACGTCGTGCCGAAAGGCTGGATCCGAAACCCACCCGACCTTGCGGTGGAAGTGATCTCACCCAACGATCGCGTCTATCAGTTGGACGCGAAGCTCGCCGACTATCGCAAGGTCCGCATCCACCTCGTCTGGACGATCAACCCCGAATCGCGCACGGCAACCGTCTACCGGGCCGACGGCTCGGTCCGGATCCTGTTCGAGGACGACGAACTCTCCGGCGAGGACGTCATTCCCGGCTTCCGCTGCCGCCTGCGGGACATCCTGCCGAAGCCGGAATCGGCCCAGGATCCCGTCCCGTCCGCCGGCCCGAACGGAACCGGCCCAGCCTGAGCGGACGCCCGACCGGCCGCCGCTCGATCACTTCCCGACCATCGCCAGCAGGTCCTGAAGCGCATACACCTCGGGCGTCCCCTCGCGCAGCCGCTCCATCGCGGCGACCGCCGCGCGGGCTCCGTTGATCGTCGTGATGCACGGCACCCCGTGCGACACCGCCCCGGCGCGGATGCGGCCCTCGTCGGTCCGCGCGCCCTTGCCGCTGGGCGTGTTCACGATCAAGGCGATCGAGCCGTTCGCCAGGTAATCCAGCACGTTCGGCCGGCCCTCGTGGATCTTGCGCACGACCTCGACCTCGATCCCCTCGGCACGCAGGGCCTGCGAGGTTCCGTCCGTGCCCAGCAGGCGGAAGCCCATCGCCGCGAGCCGCCGCGCGATCGGCACCACCGCGGCCCGATCCCTCGGCGCCACGCTCACGAACGCCGTGCCCCCATCGGGCAGCCGGCACGACGCCGCGACCTGGCTCTTGGCGAACGCCGCCGGGAAGTCGGCCGCGATCCCCATCACCTCGCCCGTCGACCGCATCTCCGGGCCCAGCACGATGTCCACGCCCGGGAACTTCGCGAACGGGAACACCGACTCCTTCACCGACACCCACCGCGGCACCGGCTCCTCGGTGATCGCCTGGTCGGCCAGCGTTCGACCCACCATCACCCGCGCCGCCGCCTGCGCCAGGTTCAAACCCGTCGCCTTCGAGACGAACGGCACCGTGCGCGACGCCCGCGGATTGACCTCGAGTACGTAAATATCCCCATTCTTCACAGCGAACTGGATGTTCATGAGCCCACGGACCCTGAGCGCGTCGGCCAGGGCATACGTCTGCTCCTTCAGTCGAGCGACCACGTCGGCCGAGAGCGAGAACGGCGGGATCGCGCAGGCGCTATCGCCCGAGTGGATCCCGGCCTCCTCGATGTGCTCCATCACGCCGCCGACGATCGTCCGCTCGCCGTCGCAGACGGCGTCGACGTCCACCTCGGCGGCGTCCTCGAGGAACTTGTCGATCAGGATCGGGTGCTCGGGACTGGCCTCGACGGCCTCGGCCATGTAGCGATCCAGGCTCAGCTCGTCGTAGACGATCTCCATCGCCCGCCCGCCCAGTACGAAGCTGGGGCGCACGACCACCGGATAGCCGACCCGCTCGGCGATCCGACGCGCCTCGGCCGCGGTCGTCGCCGAGGCATTGGGCGGCTGCCGCAGCCCCAGGCGCTCGATCACCAGCCGGAACCGCTCGCGGTCCTCGGCCAGGTCGATCGACTCGGGGCTCGTCCCGATGATTGGCACCCCCGCGGCCTCGAGCGCTCGCGCCAGGTTCAACGGCGTCTGACCGCCGAACTGCACGATCACGCCCATCGGCTCGACCCGCTCGCAGATATTCAGCACGTCCTCGGCGGTGAGCGGCTCGAAGTACAGCCGGTCCGACGTGTCGTAGTCGGTGCTGACCGTCTCGGGGTTCGAGTTGACCATCACCACCTCGTATCCATCGGCCTTCAGCGCGAAGGCCGCCTGGCAGCAGCAGTAGTCGAACTCGATTCCCTGGCCGATCCGGTTGGGTCCGCCGCCCAGGATCACCACCCGCGGCTTCGAACCAATCCGCGCCTCGTCCTCGCGCTCGTAGGTCGAGTAATAGTACGGCGTGACCGCCTCGAACTCGGCCGCGCAGGTATCCACCAGCTTGAACACCGCGCGAATCCCGCGCCGCTGCCGCTCGCGACGGACCTCGGCCTCCGTCGATCCCCACAATGTGGCGAGCTGCCGGTCGGAGAAGCCGTTCCGCTTGGCCTCCCAGAGCAGGGCGTCATCGGCCTCGTCGAGCGTCGCGATGGCCCGGAGCCGGCCCTCGATCTCGACCAGCTCGGCGAGGTTCCCCAGGAACCAGGGATCGATGCCGGTCAGCGCGTGGATCTGCTCGACCGACAGGCCCGCCAGCATCGCGTGGCGGATCGCCCAGACGCGGTCGGCGTTGGGCGTGGCGAGCCGGGCCTTGATCTCGTCCTCGCTCGGCTGCCGCGGCGTGCCCCAGGCGTCCTTCGGGTCGCACCCGAAGCCGAACCGGCCGACCTCCAGCCCGCGCAGGGCCTTCTGGAACGACTCCTTGAACGTCCGCCCGATCGCCATCACCTCGCCCACGGACTTCATCTGCGTGGTGAGGACCGGATCGGCCTCGGGGAACTTCTCGA
>JAKAUH010000451.1 GCA_021818605.1 Planctomycetota bacterium | reverse complement strand
TTCCAATTCCCAGGGCGGCCTTGTCACATTCACCGGCCTGTCGATCGACACGGTGGGCACTTATCAGATCGAGGCGACCACCGACGGCCTGAGTCCGGTCGTCACGCTCGACATCACGGTCACGCCCGGAACCGCCACGCAACTGGTCGTCGAGTCGAGCAATCTGCCGGGCTCGGTCGGCGCCGGGGCGGGCTTCGGGTTCATCGTCGATGCCGAGGATGCCTACGGCAACCTCGACACGTCCTTTAGGGGCAGCGTTCTCGTCGGGTTGGCGAACGCGCCGGGGGTCATCCTCCAGGGATCGGCCATCGCAACCGCCAGCGCAGGCGTGGCGACGTTATCGGACCTGTCGATCACCAGGGCAGGGACCTATGCCATCCTGGTCTCGAGCGGCAACCTGGCACCGGTGACGTCCTCGAACATCATTGTTATCCCGGGGCCGCCCGCGGCGCTGGCCATCGCGCAACAGCCGTCCGGCACCGCCACCGCCGGACAGGACCTCCCGATCGCGCCGGTGATCGAGGAGGTGGACCAGTACGGCAACGCCATCACCGGCGACAGCACCAGCGTCGTGACGGCGGTCCGGGGCGACCTCGGGACCTCCACAATACTTGGTAGTCCGCTGTCGTTGGCGCTCGTCAACGGGCAGGCCACGTTCCGCGGCCTCTCTTACAATATCGCCGAGACGATGGATATCAAATTCACTTCCAGCGCCCTGGGCATCAGCTCGGTGACCTCGGACCCGGTCCAGGTCGCGGCGACAACTCCCAGCCAGTTGGTGATCAGCCAGCAGCCCTCGACGACCGCGACGGCCGGCCAGCCCTTCGATGCCCGGCCGACGGTGCTCGTGGAGGACCAGTTCGGCAACCTCGTGACGGATGATAATACCACCCGGGTCACCGCGTTCCTTGCCACGGGATACGGCCCCCTATCCGGCCCGACCATCATCACGGCGTCGCAAGGCGTGGCGCAGTTCGCCGGGCTCTCCGACGACGTCGCCGGGACCATCAAGCTGGCCTTCATGAGCGGCATCCTGCTCGTCCCGACGTCGAATCCGATCGTCATCAGCCCCGCGGCCCCCGCCATGCTCGTCGTTCAGTCGCAGCCCTCGGCCACCGCGACGGCCGGCCAGCCCTTCGCCATCCAGCCCGTGATCGTCGAGGAGGATCAGTACGGCAATGTCGAGACGGGCGACAGCAGCACGGTGGTGACGGTGTCGCTCTCCGGAGGCAACGGCAGCCTCGAGGGCGGAAAATCGATGACCTTGCAGGCAGGCGTGGCCCGCTTCACCGGCCTGGCCGACAGCAACGCCGAAACAGCCGCCCTGGTGTTCAACGGTGGCAACCTGCCAGCCGTGCCATCGAACCCGATCAAGATCACGGCCACGACGACGCCCACACCAACTCCGACGACGCCCACACCAACGCCGACGACGACGCCCACACCAACGCCGACGACGACGCCCACACCAACGCCGACGACGACACCCACACCGACGCCGGCCCCGACGATCGTCGCCGAGCACGTTGTGACGGCCACGAAGGGCAAGAAGAAGAGCAAGGTCCACCGCGAGGGTTTCGCCCTTCAGTTCAGCACCGCGATGGACGCGCAATCGGCGGGATCCGCCGGCAACTACGTGGTCACCGCCGCGACCATCAAGCGCATCAAGCGAAAGAAGGTGCTCGTGTACACCCCGGTGGCCATCAGGGCGACCTACGATCCCGCGACGCAGACGGTCACGCTGATGCTCGCGGGGAGATCCAGATTCGCCGCCGGGGGCAAGATCACGGTCGACTATTCGCCCCCGACCGGCGTCGCGAGCGCGGCGGGCGTGGCGCTGGATCCGAGCGACGCCACGTTCGCCATCGGGCGCGGCGGGAAGGGCATTGCGGCGGGCTGAGGGGCGGATGGCGAGTCGGCTCTCGAGGGAGAGACCGGATGATCGGCGTCGGCGCGACACTCGGCGAGCGGTTCACCCTGGTCGAGGAGCTCGGCCAGGGCGGCATGGGCACCGTCTACCGGGCGACCGACGGCGTGCTCGGGCGGAACGTGGCGATCAAGCTGCTCAAGGATGCCGGCGGCCCGGAGGGCGCCGGCAAGATCCACCTCGAGGCGCAGATCCTCGCCCGGCTGGTCCACGACCGGATCGTGCGGCTGTACGACTTCGGCCAGTCGGAAGGAACGTGCTTCCTGGTGATGGAAGAGGTCGACGGGCCGAGCTTCGCGAGCCGCTGGCGCGACCTGCTGCTAACCGATCGCTTGCGGATCTGCGGTCAGGTGGCCGAGGCGCTCGATTACGCGCATATCCAGGGAGTGATCCATCGGGACGTCAAACCCGGGAACATCCTGCTCACCCGGAACGACGAGGCCAAGCTCTCGGATTTCGGGATCTCGCTCGTCACTGGCGGCCGAGAGGACCAGACCGGATCGATCCGGGGCACGCCGCTCTACATGAGCCCCGAGCAGGCCCAGGGCAAGCCGCTCGACCATCGCACCGACCTGTACTCGGTGGGCGTGATGCTCTACGAATGCGCGACGGGTGAGCTCCCGTTCGCCGGCCATGCGAGGTCCCTGCTCGGCCAGCACGTCAATGCCTCGCCCCCAGTGCCCCGGTACAAGAACCCCCAGATCTGGTCGACGCTGGAGAACCTGATCCTCTCGCTCCTCGAGAAGCATCCGGCCAGGCGTCCAGC
>JAKAUH010000784.1 GCA_021818605.1 Planctomycetota bacterium | reverse complement strand
CAGATCGAGGACGCTCGGGGCATGGCTCTGCATCCGCCAGGCCAGTTCATACGAGGCCACGACGGCGTCGAGCTCCGAGTCGCCCGGCCGGCCGCGGGCCTGCTCGGCGTTCAGAGCGCGGAGCAGGTCGAGCTCGCGTGCCTGGGCGTTCGGTGAGAAACGTGGATTGGCCAGGTTGCGGATCGTCGCCCTCGACGCCGAGGCGCCGGCGCTGCCCAGCGCCGTCCCCTGATAGATCGCCGGCAAGAATGCGCTGCCGTAGTTCCGCGCGCCGCCGTTGCCGGCCGACGGCCCGATCGTCACGAATCCGGGCAGGTTCGCGTTCTCCGAGCCCAGCCCGTAGAGGACCCACGAACCCATCGACGGCCGGACCTGGTTCGATGCCCCGCAGTGCAGAAACAGTGTCGCCGGTCCGTGTGCGACGCCCTCGGTATGAACGGCATGGAGGAAGCACAGGTCATCGACCTGGCGGCTGATCTCGGGAAAGAGGTTGCTCGCCCAGCGCCCGCATTCGCCGTGCTGCCGGAACGTCCAGGGAGATTTCATCACGCGCTGCGACGACCCGCCCATGCCGGTGTTCGCCAGCCGGCGCGAGTCGACGAACGACATCATCTTGCCGTCATCGCGCGCCAGGCGGGGCTTGTAGTCGAACGAATCGACCTGGCTGACCCCTCCTTGCATGAAAAGAAAGATCACGCGCTTCGCCCGCGCGGGCAGGACCGGCGGTTTTGGCGCGAGCGGGTTCGCCGGCCCTGGCGAGGCGGCGTCCGCCCCGGCGGCCAGCCCCGCGAGGGCGAGATAGCCGAAGCCGCAGCCGGTGCTTTTCAGGATCTCGCGTCGCGTTATCGGCTGAGGCATGGTCTCACCTCCCCGGCTAATTCACGTAACGGAAGTCGACCGACGAGAACAGGGCCTGGAACACCATGGCCCACGCCTCTTCCGGACGCACGCCGGCCGCGCCCGCGACGAATCGAACGACCAGCTCACGCTCGGCCGGCGTCGGGGGGCGCCCGAGTGTCCACCGATAGGCTCGCGCCGCACGCGCCGAATCGTCCCGATCGGGGCCGGCCAGGAGCCGGCGCGAGGCTCGGAGCGCCTGGTCGAGCACGAACGGGTGGTTCATCAGGAAAAGGGCCTGGGTCGCGACGGTGCTTATGTTGCGCCGGCCGACGACCATGCTTGGGTCGGCGAAGTCGAAAACCTCGAACAGCTCCGGCAGGGCGTTGCGGAAGACCGGAACGTAAACGCTGCGGCGCGTCTGGTCGTACCTGAAGCCGTAGTCGGCGGTCAGGCCCGCGGGGAAGCTGGGACCGCCCATGTCGCGGCGGAGAGCCCCGCCCACCGAGAGGATCGCGTCCCGGATGCTCTCGGCGTCGAGCCGGCGGCGGTTTTGTCTCCAGACCAGGCGGTTTTCCGGGTCGACCCCCGCCGCCTTCGGATCGGCATTGGCCGCGCTGCTGAGGCGATAGGTCCGCGACAGGACGATCCGGCACACCAGGCGCTTCACGGACCAGCCGTCCTCGCCGGCAAATCGCGTGGCCAGGTCATCGAGCAGCTCGGGATGGCTCGGAGGCTCGCCGGTCGTGCCGAAGTTATCGGTGGTGCGCACCAGGCCCGCCCCGAAGAGCCAGTGCCATGCTCGGTTGACGAAGACCCGGGCTGTCAGCGGGTTTCGGCCGCTCCCGAGCCATTCGGCCAGCTCGCGACGTCCGCTCTGGTCCGACGGGATCTCTGGCGCGGGACCGAGCATCGCGATCCGCAAAAACCCGCGGGGGACGCGGTCGCCCAGGGTATGAACGCTGCCGCGGATATGCACCCGGACATCGCCTGGCCTGGGGCTTTCCCGCACGGTCATCGCCATCGGACGCGTCGGGCCGGCCGCCTTCAGTCGTTTCAGCTCGGGGTGGTTGGGTTGCAGGGGGCGCATGTCAACAGCCGGCCCGGAGCGCGACCGACGGGCCTCGCTCGCCGGAATGAAGCAGACGGCGTCCGCCACGACGTAACCGGTCGTCCCCTCGTTCGCGATCATGACGAAGCCCTGACCGTTTTGCTCGAACCGATACCGGCCCAGCGAGACGTACCGGTCGTCGATCGCTGGTGTGGCTTTCATGTTGATTTGTATCGTTGTTTCGCCATCGGCGCTGAAGACCGTGACGGGCACGGACGCCGATCGGTTCGCCCCGGGCGAGTACGCCAGCCAGACGTCGTACGAGCCTGTTTCAAGAGCCTCGGGCTGGAACGTGATGGTCTTTTCACCCTTGCCCGCGTTGCCGTCGTGCAGGTAGCCCACGCCGATATAGGTCGCGTTGTAGGTGGACATCGTCCAGCTCCCGACCTTCCGCGCCTTCGCGTCGTCGAGCGCGACGCCCGGGGCGCGGTCGATCGGCAACGGCCCGCGCGTTCCTCTGCCGAGGCGCGCCAGCCGGGATTTCTCGGCCTTCAACCGGGCCTCGACGGCTGCGATCGCCGCCTCCCGGCGCCGGATCGCCGCTTCCTCGCTCTCCGACACCGGCAACGGCACCTCCAGCCACTTCGAGACGTTCGCGTGTTCCAGCGAGCGAGTGCTCGCGAGGATCCCGGCGAGCGCATAGTAATCGCGAGTGGGGATCGGGTCGAATTTATGGTCGTGGCAGCGGGCGCAGCCGATCGTCTGACCGAGGATGGCCTTGCCGATCGTGTCGAGTTGCTCGTCCACCACGTCCATATCGAGCTGGCGCTTGTCCTGCTCCTCGAGATTGGCGTTCCCGAGCATGAGGAACGTCGTGGCGGTGATCTCTCGGCGGCGGTCGTCCCACGAGTCGGCGGCGATGAGATCACCCGCGATCTGCTCCCGGATGAAGCGATCGAAAGGCATGTCCGAATTGAACGCCTCGATGACATAATCGCGATAGCGCCACGCGTTCGGAAAGACGAACCCGCGGAGCGTGAGCGACTCGCCAAACCGGACGACGTCGAGCCAGTGCCGTCCCCATCGCTCGCCGAAGGCGGGCGAGGCGATGAGTCGGTCGACCAGTCGCTCGTAGGCATCCGGCGCCGGGTCGGCCACGAACGCGTCGACCTCCTCGGACGGGAGCGGGAGCCCGGTCAGGTCGAACGCAAGTCGCCGGGCAAGCGTGCTTCGGTCGGCGTCCGGCGCCGGATGGAGGCCCTTGGCTTCGAGCCCGGCCAGGACGAAGCGGTCGATCTCGCTGGACGGCCATGAGGGATCGACCACGACCGGCGGACGGTGCGCGCGGGGGGCCTGATAAGCCCAGAATCGCTGCCCGGCCTTGATGTCGATTGCCGCCGGCCGCGCCGGTAATGCCGCCGTGTTGCGCGGATCCGGCGCGCCCAGCTCGATCCAGCGCGCAAAATCGGCGATCACCGCGTCTGGCAGCTTGCCCTTCGGCGGCATCGCCAGCCCTTCATGGCGGAGCGCCTCAATGATAGGGCTTTCCTCGGGCTTGCCCGGCACCACGATCGGCCCGGAATCGCCCCCGGCGCGAA
Organism: Planctomycetota bacterium; assembly: GCA_021818605.1. GTDB lineage: Bacteria > Planctomycetota > Planctomycetia > Isosphaerales > Isosphaeraceae > JAKAUH01. Next base: position 10,349 of record JAKAUH010000784.1, on the reverse strand, counting down.
CGGCTTCGCGGGTGTCGAGCCGCAAGCCCCCCTTGACCGCCTTCGCCCGGTCCGAATGGCAGGAATAGCATTCACGGATCAGAACGGGACGGATCTTCGCCTCAAACAGGGCGATCCCGGCCTGGTCGTCCGCCGCGCACGATGCTACCGGTCGCGCGACGACGATGAACAGCACGGCAACATACGCCCAGTCGAACCGGATCATGCGGGTGACCTCAGCGGTCGTGCCCCTCAAGGCGGCATTGATGGCGGGAAGAAACGAGAAAGCGCAGCCTCACTCGTATGATTGATTCTGGACGATCCCCACCGCGACGTCAACGCCGAGGACGGCTGGATGCAGCCCGGTCTTCCACGGCCGAAAAACCAGGATCCGACTCCCGGCCAAGCCAATCACTCACAGCCGCAAGATTTCATTTTGTTCGCGGCCAACTCGGAGGTAGAATCGCTCCGACGATCGAGCATCGGAGTGGATGGCCGATCTCTCGGACCATGGTCTGGTGCTGAGGTAATTCGGTAGACGGTAGACGGTCGGCGGTCGACTCGCTTCACAATCCGGTTTCTTTCCCTTTCCCCAGGGATGACCTTTCGGAGCCAGTGAGACTCATGGGCAAGACGTCCACGAAACCGCTCGAGAAAACCGGAACAGAGGAAATGCCCTGGCTGGAGGCGGGCAAGAACTATGCCCTCGGGCTCGAGGCGGGCAAGCTGGTGTGCCGCAATCCGGCGGGCAAAAAGCTGGCCTCGGTTCCGAAGGAGTTGAAGGAGTCCGAGCTGGCGGAGCAGCTCACCGGGCTGTGCGAATGGCTGGTCGACCACCGGACCGAGTGCCTGAATCGAGTCGACATGTGGCTGCTGCGTTCTCTTCCGGTGCCGTGCGCGGTCGTGCGTGCGGTCTGGCCCGATCCGGACTGGAGCGACATCCTCCGCAACCTGGTTGTCATGCCTGCCGATGCCAGGGGGAAGGCCGACGCGGACCAGACGGGTCTGCTGCGCGACATCGACGTGAAGAAGGGCATCGGGGTGGTCGATCGGGACGGCGAGACCCGCTGGATCTCGGCCGCGCAGATCCTGATCCCGCATCCCATCCTGATCGACGGCCTGGATGAGCTGCGTGAGATCGCCGTGGACATGGGGTTCTCCCAGGCGCTCGAACAACTCTTTCGGCCGACCTTCGCGGCCACCGAGGCGCAGAAGGAGCTGATGCAAATCACCGATTTCCACGGCGGCCGCTTCGAGCAATTGAACTTCGCAGGCTCGGCCTGCCGGCAGCTCGGTTATCCCTTGCGGGGCGGCTATGCTTGCACAAAGATCTGGGAGAACGCGACTCCCGTGGATGCCCGTTACTGGATCGGCGACGACGCCCCCGAGGCGGAGGCATGCACGGGGGATTTGATCTTCGTGGGCGGCGACGAGAAGCCGATGCGGATCGCCGACGTGGGCCGCGTGACGTTCAGCGAGGGCATGCGGATGGCCTCGCGAATTTACGCGAAGCGCAAGGTTGAGAAGGAAGAGTCGGGAGGCGACGAATGAGCACCGCCGAAATCCAACTCGAAGCCGGCGGTATGCTACCCGCCGGAACGAAGGGCGACGCGGGCGCGACTGAACAGGTCGTCGCCCGGACCTATCATCATCCCGCGCTCGGCGATCGCCCGGTGATCCGCCTGACCTCGGATCGCCTGGGCGAGGCGGAAGACCTGGCGATGGAGTTCCTCGGTTTCGCCGCGCCGGCGGTGTCGCCCCCGATCGCGCTTCAGCAGCGCCGCAGCCTGGGATTCGCGGCCTGGGCCCTGATCAACGATCCGGCGAACGCGCGCTATGCCCTGGACCTGGTCAAGCGGATGAAGGCCGCGGCCCGGCAGGCCCGGTCGAAGCCGGGGCACGCGTGGGAAGCGTACATCGAGATGGCCAAGGATCTCGGCCGTTCCGCGCGTCACTTCCTGCCCCCGTTCTGGGAAGAGGCAGGCCGGACCTTCAAGGACCTCGGCAATCCAACCTACGCCGGCCGCTCGCTGAACAAATCGCTGGAAGCCGAGCGGGTCCACGCCCTGCCGGCCGATCGTGCCCGCCGCCGCGACGTCGTTCTCGAGTTCGTACTCTCCGGCTGCCTGTCGGGCAATGCACTCTCGGAGTATTCGAACGATTTGCAGGCTCAGTATCCGCCGGCCGAGGCGTTTGCGATCTTTCGAGATCTCTGCGTTCGCCGGACCCGCGGCGGCATGGCGCCCTGGGCGGGGCTGCCGAAGGACTTCAACAAGCTGGCGAAGGCGGCGGGGCTCGACAGCGACTCCGAACTCGAGAACTGGCTGGAAGAGGTGATCGACGCGCCCGCGATGGGCCGGGCACCGCATCAGTTCTGGAAGACCTCCAGCGCCCATTGCAAGCGGATCGTGGCCCGCAGCCCGGCGTTCGCGGTGGCGCTCCTCCGCCATACGAGGCCCGAGGAGCGCTACTACGGCGAGAGCAAGCTCGGGCCCTGGTTCGACCTTCTCGAAGAGTGGGGAGTCCTCGACTATCTCTGGGAGGATGAGCACCGCGGGGCGCCGCCTCTGGGCGAGCCGATCGCCGACTGGTTCGGCCGGGTCGTGCGCGACGAGATCCCAGCGCCGACGCGCACCCTGCAACTGCTCGAAAAGCTCGCGCCGCGGCTACGAGAGGAAGCGGCACCGCTGACCCTGTCCGTCAAGGAGGGTTACCACACGACCGACATCGACATCGACGTCCTGGAGGCGTGCCTCGTCCAGGGGATCAAGGTCGCCGATCCACCGCCGAGATGCGATCTGACGTTCGCAGGTTGGCTGTCTGCAACGGTGGACCATCCGTTCCGCAATCAGGACATCGTCGCGTCCGCTCGAGACGAGCGCTTCCGGCCTGCGATCTTCCGCGGCCTGGAGGAGGCGCTGGGCTGTCGCGGCGGCGCCGTGCAGCGCGCCTATCGACAGGCCAACCTCGAGCAAAGGCCGTTTCCCCTTGCCGCGGGCGATCGCCCGGGGATCAAGGCCCTGTGGAGTGAGCACACCTCGGGTGTCCTCTCGCGGTTAGGGGCGAGCGGGCTCGCCAGCTTTGAGACCGCGCGGGAGCAACTTGCGTCCACCCTGTGGCCGGATGCGCTCCGGCTGTTCCCGGACCTCGCCGAGCAACTCGAGCACATCGACCCCACGGTCATGCTGCAACGGACGCTCCAGACCGGTGTCTTCGACGAGTACGGTTTGCCCGCCCTCGAGGAGGTCGTCGACCGGCATCAAATCAAACCTCCGCAAGGTGAGTTCGCCTCCTGTATCCATCCGACATTCCCGAGGATCGTCGTCTCGGACAAGGTTCACGCGTACGTCATCAACGGCGATGGGACGGTGAAGGAGCACGAACTCCGCCTGCCGAAGAAGGCCACGCTCCTGGCCCTCATCGCGCTCGGCGACGATCTGGCAGTCCCGTATCGCGACGAGAAGTATCAGGGCCACCTGTTCTGGACCAGCAATCCATCGCAGTCTTACGAGGCATCCGCCTACCGGTATCACCGCAATTACTACGAGGTCGCTACTGTCCTGGATGACGGCAGCGTCTTCCTGGGCCAGCAGGCCGTCCGGCCCGGTGGCAAGGAATTGCCGCAATCGCAATCCTATCTTCACGACGGATCGCGGTTCTGGCGTGTGAGCCACGAGTACGATCTGGCGTCGTCGGAGGGGCGCTGGAAGATCGCCGAGGTCGACCCGCGGACCGGCAAACAAACGCGCGAGAGCGTCCCGCCCTGGTTCGAGGAGACGGAAGGCGGGACGATCGAACCTGGTGCCTCGAAACTCCTGCCGGCTCCGAAGGGGACCGAGTCGTCGCCGTTGGGCATCAAGGACGGGCTGCTCGGCTGGAAGGTCGTCAAGCGCCGCGACGGCAGTTACTTCGGCGTCGGAATCGACGGCCGTCGCTGGGACAGGCCGTTGCTCAAGCCGGACGGTTCGTTCGAGATCCCCGTGGCGCTCCTGCCCCAGCCTGGAACGGGACGGTATCTGCCGGTGACGAGTGCCGACGGCGAGGGGTCGAATTGCCGAATCTGGGACCCCGACGGCTCGACGATCGTCGCCGAACTTCAGGACTACGGCCACGAGTTCGCCCGCGGGCAGGTCATCGTCCTGCCGCTGCTCTTCTGGCACTTCCTTCGTGTGCGCGACGAGGCATCGTCGCGAAGGTTGCGCAAGTTGAGCCACGGCGACTGCGCCAACCTGCTTCGCGCGGCGGCGGACGACCGGGCGGCGGGACAGGCGACGCCCAGAGCCGCCGGAAAGACACCGGCCGAGAATCCACTGACGAGGCTCCTGCCCGCCGTGAAGGGTTTGCTGCCAACGGCTCCCGAGCGCCTGGTAACGGGCGTCGCGCGCGTGGTCGAACACGCCGAACGGGAGGCCGCAGTGTTTGCCGAGTTACGGGACAAGGCGCTCGCCGACTCCAAAAGTGGGCCGACGACCGCGACGGCGGCCGACCATCGCAAGAGCGATCTCGCCGCCGCCTACTGGGGGCTCGCCGAGTACAGCATCCATCATGCGGAAGGCACGGTCTCCATCAGCGATCACCTGCTTTCCGTATTGCAGTTCCTGAAGGGAGAGCGCGAGGCGGGCGACCTCCCTCGGACGAGGTACGACTGGTTTCCCATGCTGGAGAACCTGCCGCTGCGCTGCTGGCAGACCTGCTGGCGTGCCCAGGCAGCAAAGGCGTCCCGGAAGGATGGCGGCGAAGTCCCCTGGCTGGAGTTCCTTAAGCTCTGGCACGAGCTGGGGATTGCCGCGCTGCCCGGCCGGTTCGCCATCATGGAGGGCCACCCCGAAGGTGCGAAGAAACAACCCTGGGGGAGATACGATGTCGAGATCGATGGCGGAACGAGCTTCTCCATCCGAAACGGCGATGATCGGTTCATCGTCACGGAGAATCAGCGACAGTACCAACGCGGTCAGCCGCTCCCCTATCTATTCCTGCGCTATTCGACGTCCGACGCGCCGGGGGAGCCGCCCGGGTTTCGGGTCAAGGACGTCCGCACGCTCAAGGTCAAGGAAGACCCCGCCGGGATCGCGGCATTCCTGGCGGCGGCCGAATCCTCCACCGGGCCGCCGGTGCCGAGCCGGCAGGAGCTGGAAGAAGTCGCGAGACGGCTGGGCGTCTCGCCCGCGGAAGTCGCACTCGTCTGGCTCGGCGGCCTGAATCTCGAGAGCTACGAGCACCATTTTTTGCCCGGCCCGGTGCGCCAGGCCGTCAGCCTGAAGGCCGCCGAGGCCAATACCGGCAGGCAGGCCCTGTGCAACCTCGATGAATCGGTGCGTGAACACCTCTACGAGTCGGTCGTGGCCTCGGGATGTGCCGCCCCATTCGCGGACGATCGCGGGCCGGTGCTACGACAAATCGAGGAAGCCTGGTGCAAGAAGACGCCCAGGCGTCTGCCGCTCGACGCGGAGCTTCAAACGCGCCTCTCGGCGATGGGCAAGAATTATCGTTGGCAGCAGAGCGAACAGGGCGAGCTTCTCGCGGCCGCCGCCGATCCGGCCAATCATCCCGCGCTCCGGCCGCGAGAGATTTGGATCGAGCCGGAGAAGGACCGATCGGGTCTCGGGCTGGCCGTGAAGAAGAACGAGCAGGTCATCACACGTCCTTTCCTCCGCTCGATCGTGCAACTGGTGGCCCTGGTTCATGCGGAGACCCCCGCGGGCAATCCGGCCCGCGCCGCAATGCCGGAGCTGATCGGGCAAACGAGTAAACTCCTCGAGCATCCGGGCACGCTCCTCGACCTGCGCACGGTCTGGCTCTTCGACATCACCGGCCGGAAGAAGCCGTTGACGCCGGCCGAGTGGCTCAACAAGCACGTCGGCAAGACGAGCGCCGACGCCAAGGGCGGGTTCATTCAGGTCGACGAGGGACTGATCGCCGGAGCAGCATTCGAGAACCAGAAGAATCATTTTCAGAATCAGGTGTTTCTGGCGTTCCGGCCAGCCAAGCTGAAGGACGCGGGCGACCTGGCTCGACTCCTCGGCCTCTTTGGTATCGACGCCGTCGTGGGGGAAGACGAGGTGAAGGGCGACATGATCACCAGCGTCGTCGCCATCCAGAGTCCCGGGTTCCAGAAGCTCGCGAAGGCGATCATCGCCGAGACCGTCCCGCATGGGCAGTGGCATCAGAATCCCCGTCACACGGCCCCACAGGTCGTGCAAGCGATCCAGGAGAAGCACAGGCTCGGTGAGGATGCAGCCGTGCTCTACGCCCAGTTGCTCGCCCTGCCCGATCCCACCACGGCGAATGTCCGCGCCTGGAACGGATGGACGGCCGCACAGTTCCAGAAGGCGGCCGCGGAACTCGTCAGCGGCAAGCTGGTCCTGGAAGCCTCGCGCGCCCGCGCCGGCCGCTCCGTTTTTCTGCCGGGCGAATGGCTCGAGTTGAAGGCGCCCTGGCTCCCCGTCGAACGATGGAAGCTCGCGCACCTGGTCGAGCTTGACAAGGACCCGCATGATCCCTGTCCCGCCGGCGGTCCGATGGTCCTGAGGCCGTTCGCGGATCTGTTCGCGGCGGCCTGGCAGCGTGTCGAGGCCGGAGATGAGCCTCGCTACGAGGAAGTGAAGCCAAAGAAATCGAAGAAGAAGTAACCATGGCCAGGAAGAAACCCGGCGAGGACCTTGCGCCTCCGCCACCCCCGGCTGCCGCCGGGCCGTCAATGTCGATCCAGCAGCCGCCCGCGGAGGAACGCTACGCCGATCAGCTCGCGTTTCTCCGGGCCGTCGATACGTCTCCGCGCCCCAGAGGCTGGCTGCTGTCGCCCGAGCGCGTTGTTGACTTCATCTGCGGCACGCAGGGCGAGGCAATCCGGGCGCAGAGCTCGACCGAGTTGCCTGCCGGCTCGCCCAGATCCATGGTGATCGAGCCGAAATTCATCGGCGCACGGGCGCTGGTCGAGCGCTGCGTGGTGACGCTCGCCGGCGAGCGGGGGCTGCTGCTCGTGGGTCAGCCGGGCACGGCCAAGAGCATGCTGGGCGAGCTGCTAGCCGCGGCCATCAGCGGCTCGAGCGCCCTGACCATCCAGGGAACCGCCGGCGCGCACGAGGACCATCTCCGTTACGGCTGGAACTACGCCATGCTCCTCGACCAGGGACCGAGGCCCGAGGCGCTCGTCCCGTCGCCGGTCCTCACCGCGATGCGGACCGGCAGACTGGTGCGCATCGAGGAGATCACGCGCTGCTTGCCGGAAGTCCAGGATGCCCTCATCAGCGTTCTGAGCGAGCGCCGGATGATGATCCCGGAGCTCGACGGCCCGGAAGGCAGCGTCTTCGCCGCTCCGGGGTTCAATCTTATTGCCACCGCGAACCGGAGAGATCGCGGCGTCTCAGAGATGTCCTCCGCCCTGAAACGCCGCCTGAACTTCGAGACGGTCCCGCCGATCGCTGACGCGAGGCAGGAGATCGACCTGGTCCGACACCGGGCGCAGGCAGTCCTGCACGAATCCGGAACAGAGACCGACGTGGACGCCAGCTTGCTCGACATCCTCGTAACCACGTTCCGCGACCTGCGCGAGGGGCGCACCGGCGAGGGCTGGAACGTCGAACGGCCCGCCGCCGTCATGAGCACGGCCGAGGCCGTCACAGTCGCTGCGGCAATCACGCGTCAGGGATCGTTCTTCCCGGCCCAGAAGGACCCCGTTTCCCTGCTGCCCGGTTACCTTCTGGGCGTGGTGCTCAAGGACAACCAGGAGGATCGTGACCGCCTCCTCGCGTACTGGGACGGCCCGATCCGCCGTCGCGGCGAGAACGACGCATTATGGAAGCGCATGTACGCGTTGCGCGAGGTCGTCGAGGAGCTGGGACGCGAATGAGCCCGCAGGCGGGACCCGTCCATCCGGATGATGATCTCCCGAGGCGACTGGCCGAGTGCCGGACGCCCTACCTGATCGGCGTGCGCCATCACTCGTCGGCCCTGGCGCGCGTCATGCCCACGCTGCTCGGGGAGTTCCGGCCAGACGCGGTCCTGGTCGAGATGCCGTCCGATTTCGGGCCCTGGCTGGAACACCTGGGCCGGGGCGACCTGGAAGCGCCCGTGGCCCTCGCCGCGTGCGAAGATAACCGCCTGATCTCGTTCTATCCGCTCGCGGATTTCTCTCCTGAGCTCGTTGCGATCCGATGGGCGGCGACCCACGGCGTGCCTGTGATCCCCTGTGACCTCGGCCTCACGGCCACGAGCCGGCTGGAAGGCAATTGCGGCGATGGCGACGAGGACCGGGGGTCGAAGGGGGCGAGCGCACTGGATCGCTTGCTCCATCGCCATGCCGCACGCGATAGCGGCGAGTTGTGGGAAAAACTGGTGGAAACGCCCGCGTGCCGATCATCCGCCGAGGCGATCCGGCGGGCCGCGCTGACCTTCGGCTGGATGGTCCGCCAGTCCTCGAACGGCCCGACGCGCGCCGACCAGCATCGCGAGGCGGCCATGCGGGAAGCCGTGGCGAAGGCGCCGGGAAGGTCGGTCGCCGTGGTCGGATCGTTCCACGCCGCCGCCTTGCTGCCGGAGCCCGTCCTGTGGTCGCCGCCGGATCCCGTCGCAACCGACGAACGCACGCCCACGACGCTGGCGACCTCGCTGATCCCTTATTCCTTCGCCCAGCTCGATCAACGTAGCGGCTATCCGGCGGGCATCATGGACCCTGCCTGGCAGCAAGGCATGCTCGGTGCGGCCGATCCCGAGGCTGCCGGCCAGCTCGCCGCTCATCTGGCCGTCGAGCTCTGCCGGCGGCTCCGCCAGGAGGGACATGTCGCCGGTACGCCGGACGCCACGGAGATTCTGCGCCTGGCCTGTGATCTGGGCCGGCTGCGCGGCCATGCCGCGCCGGGCCGGGGCGAGTTGCTCGAGGCCATCGAGACGTGCCTGGTCCAGGGCGACCTGCTCGGTCGGGGGCGCGCCGTTGCGGCCGCGGCCCAGGCCGTGCTCGTCGGAACGCGGCGCGGGCGGCTGCCGAAAGGGTTGCCGCGCAGCGGCCTGGCCCCTCAGGTCGAGGCCGCCGTCGCCCGGCTCAGGCTGCCGGGCCCCGATTCCAGCGGTGAGCAGGCCGCCGAGCTCCGGCTCGATCCGCTCCGCTCGCGGCTCGACCGCAGTCGGGCCGTCCTCTTCCGGCGCCTGAATCTCGTTGGCATCCAGTATGCGGAACGGCTCGACTCGGAAGCCCTCGGCCATCGCGAGAACCTCACGGAGGCCTGGCGAGTGCGATGGACGGGCGCGACGACCGCCACGGTCGAGGTGGCCGGACTGCACGGCGTAACCCTGACGCAGGCCTGCGACGCCGCTGTACGTCGGCTGCGGCACTCCGAAGGGTCCGGGGACGACGATCCCGAGCATCGGCACCCGGCGACGACTCTCTCACGCCTGCTGGCCGCGGCGGAATGCGGCCTGGGAGGTTCGGTTCAGGCGCTGCTTGCCCAGCTCGACGGCCCATTCCTGCGGAACGCGTCCGCGGCGCAGTTGATCGATGCGGCGGCTCTCCTCCAGCGCATCGCGGCCGGCCATGTCCTCGGGCTCCCGCTCGGCGAGGAGCAGGAAGCCTTGCCCGACGTCGAGCGCTTCGAGGCGAGTGCCGGGTTGCTGGACGACCTGCCGTTGCTGGAGGCGGCTCTGCGCGGTCTGGATGGCCTGCGCGGTTCGGACAATCCGGCGGACATCGTTGCCCTGGTCGACCTGACGGCGCTGATCCGCGGCGACCTCCGCCGGGAGGATGACGGGAGTGAACCGTCACCCCTTCTACCGGCGTTGAAGTCGCACCTGGAACGGCTCCGGCGCGAGGGATCTCCCCGGATGCAGGGAGCCGCCTGGGGAGCCATGGCGATGCTGGCGCAGGTCGAGGCGGATCAACTCGCCGCCGCCCTTGCGAGCTGGTACGACGGCGGATCGACGGCGGAGGGACGCGGCCATCTGCGTTCCCGGCTCCAGGGCTTGATCGTCCCGCTGCTCCCGCTTGTCTCGGCCGATCCTGCCTGGCTGAGCGGCCTGGAGGGGCGACTCGCCGCGTCGGCCGACCAGGAGTTCCTTGCGAGGCTGCCGGCCCTGCGCGGCGGAGTCCAGGTGTTAGTGCCCGCGGACCGCGCACGGCTCCTGGCCGATCGGCTCGCGGTGCTGGAGCCAGGAGGATCGGCCGCCTCGGGAATTCGCCCCATCGATGACCCGCTCGCACTGGCCTGCGCGACCGCGGCCGACCGCGCCGGCAGAGCGGCGATCGCCCGCCTCTTGCCCGGGTTTTCGCTGCGAGAACCCGGGACGATTGATGCCGACTCCGCACCCGTACCGATCGGCACGCCGCCGGGCGAGCTCACCCTGGCCGAGCGCTGGCGACTGGTCCTGGGAGTTCAGGGTTG
>JAKAUH010000483.1 GCA_021818605.1 Planctomycetota bacterium | reverse complement strand
GGCGGGGCCGTCCGGCGGTGGGTTCCCTCGTGCGACTTGCCTTGAAGCTCGCTGAAGATCGATCGTGCGATCAGTGGTTCGGGTCGGCCGGGGTCAGGGGGATGGCCGAACCGCTGGCGCCGGGCGGTGTGGGCTGGTAACCGGATACGGCGGGCATCACGGGGGCTGAGTTGAACCGGTAGGGGGATGAGCCGCCGCTGGCGATCGGGATGCCGGCCGCGACCCTCGGCGTGGCGGGCGGGATCATCGCCGATGCACCGGGTGCCGGTGCCTCTGTGCCAGGCTGCGGGGGCGGGGTCCGGCTGATCTTCGCCTGGAGGTTTTCGAGCGCTGAGTGCAGGTGCCGAACGACATGGTCGCACCCCTGCGGGTTGCCGGAATAGGAGAACGAGTGCGCCTGGAGCCGTCCGAATCGCCGCTCGTAGACGACCAGGTGGACGTACTCCACGAAATCGGTCGAGGGGGCGCCGCAGTGTCCGCGCAGGCGGTAGAGTTCGCCCGACTGGACGGCCTCGACGATCGGCCTGAGATCGCCTGGCCGGACGTGGTGCACCCCCTCGGAATCCACCACGGTGCCATCGGCGAACACCTGGAGGAACATGCCGAACGAACTGCCGTCGTTCGAGCGTCCCAGGGCGAACCGGGTGAGGACCGGGTCGGCCGAGGTGACGGCGCTGCTGACCCGCGACCGCGGCGTGAGCCGCTGCCCGTCCCCGCCGTCGCCCACCGGCGGAGTCGCGGGCAGCCCGCCGAATGCGGACGGCGTGGAGGCCGGCGCCGTAACCGGCGACATCGGTGTCGGGGTCATCGCGGCCCGACCCGAAGTGCCGGAGCCCAGGGTGTTCCCATACATGCTGCCGTAAGGCAGCGTCGAGGGCTGCGGGTTCGACGACCGCGGGGCCGGCGTGCTGGTCGTCGCGTTGTTCCCCGACCGGAACAGCCGGCCGAACAGCCCGGACCCGTTGTCATCAACCCCGGCGGCCGCTCCACCCGTCACGGCGGCGAGCGCCGCCATCCCCACGGCCGTCTTCCTCGCGTGTCTCGTCCATGAGCCCCGCATCGCCGACCTCCTTGGCAGTCAGTCCGCAAGTCCATCCTGATCGTCAAACCTTGCGCCCGATCTCGCCGCCGCGGCGGTCTTGCCGCACGTCGAGCGGTCCTCCTGACAGGAAGATCGCCGGATGAGGCCGATTCCTCCAACGATTCCTGGCGGAACGACAAAACCGGTGGTGTCCATCGTCGTCGTCGCGTCGATCGACCGGCTCGAAACGATGAGGTGGCAATCGCATCCGGACGTTCAAGGGAGGCCGTGGATGAGCAGGAAGTCGCTCGACCATTGCACGACCGCCCCGGCGATCCAGGCAAATCCAACGGTACGACCCACACGATCGATCCAGCCCGGATCTGCCTGCCATTGTCCGGAGATCGCCAGCGCGATCCAACCTCCCGCGACGGAAAAGCTGACCGGCAGCATGGGAACTGCGAATATCGTAGGGACGTCCACCCACGCCGAGTCCCGGGCGGCCAACGGGGCGATCCAGGCAGCCTCAATCGCCATGGATGTCGTGACCACTGAGCAGGCGATGAGTCCGCGCTGCCGGCCGATCCGTCGCCGACCAGGATGGAGCCGGCGCAGGCGCATCACCGGCAAGGCCACGCTTACCGTCGCGAGATAGGGATTGAACGCCGATTCCGCATACTGGACGCAGAGGACAGTTTGCATCACGAGCGTTGCCTCAGCTCCATCGGCCCGGAGATCGGACAGCCAAGGCACCGTGGATCGGACCGCAAGCGTCCCGACCGCCATCGCCGCGACCAGGATCATCGCCTCGCCCACCCCAAACGGCCTGGGTTGTCCTCGACGACACAGATTCCACCTGCGAGAGAGAACATAAGTCGGTCAGGTACTCAGCCTGACGCTCCGCCCAGGTCAGGCTCTCGGACGGACCCGCTTTCCTACAATAGCGGCGGAATTCCAGACCGATGAGGAGGACGACGAGGCTCCGCAAGCGTTTCAGTCGCCGCGCGCCTGCCGGACCTGCGCCGCGACCCACCCAGCCCGCCGGGCGATCGCCGCGACCGGCGAATCGCGGAGCCGATCAACCTCCGCGAGGAATTCGGAATCGGCGATCGTTCGCGCCAGTCGACAGTAGCCGCGAAACTCCCGCGTGTCGCGTCCGGCGATCCGCGCCAGGATGACCCGGCGCAGCCGTGCGACCTGCACCGGAGTCAGCTCGGCCCGCCGCAGCCGGCGGAGGATCTCGGCCTTGATGTAGCCCGACCGGAAGAACCAGGGATCGGCCGCGAGGAACCGGATCGATGCCTCGACGGCCGTCGGATCGCCGGCGGCCAGACCCGCCATCCCCCGCGCCAGGCCGCCGGGAAACGCCAGGCGATCGTGGTTCTCGCGAAATCGCCGGCACGCGAGCTCCCACGCCGCGCGATCGGACGGGCTCCGCGCGCGGCGGTCGAACGCGATCCAGACTGCCGCGTGCAAGGCCCGCAGCTCGGCGGCGTTCGTGGCGATGTCACCAGATGCCACGCCGGTCATCGCTCCGAAGTACCTCGAGCCGAGATGCCTCCGCCCGTCCGTCCGAATGCCCAGGCCGCCTCGAAACCATCATCAGTCCCAAGGCCCGCATGTCGGCGGCTGGGACGCCCTCTTCGCGAGTCCATCGCCGGTGGCCTCGACGG